>JAADFJ010000043.1 GCA_013152955.1 Campylobacterota bacterium | reverse complement strand
TTCCGTGATCAACATGACCGATAGTTCCAATGTTGAGATGCGGTTTCGTTCTAATATATTTTTCCTTTGCCATAGCTACCTCCTTATTTGCTGCCGACAATCTTTTCTGCTATTGATTTCGGTACTTCGGTATAATGATCAAACAGCATAGTATAGGTACCTCTACCCTGAGTTATCGATCTTAAAACCGTAGCATATCCAAACATCTCTGAAAGCGGAATCATAGCATCAATTATCTTAATATTTTTTCTTTCACCTGTTTCAACAATCTGTCCACGCCTTGAATTAACATCACCAATAACATCTCCGAGATAGTCGGAGGGCGTGTTAATCTCAACTGCCATCACAGGTTCCAGTATAACAGGATTCGCCTTTCTCATTCCCTCTTTAAAGGCCATAGAACCTGCCATTCTAAATGCAATCTCTGAGGAATCAACTTCATGGTACGATCCGTCAAACAATGCAACCTTGACATCTGTTACAGGATATCCTCCAACGACACCGCTCAGAGCTGCATCTCTGATACCCTTTTCGATCGCAGGAATATACTCTTTGGGTATAACACCCCCTACAATACGGTTAACAAACTCTATCCCGTTGCCCCTGTCAACCGGATCAAGCTGCACTTTAACATGACCATATTGACCATGTCCTCCGGTTTGTCTGATAAATTTACTTTCCTGAATAACCGATTTTCTTATCGTTTCTTTGTAGGCAACCTGAGGCATTCCGGTTTTGGCATTTACATGAAATTCACGTCTCATTCTATCAACAATGATATCAAGATGTAGTTCTCCCATTCCCGATATAATAGTTTGATTGGTTTGATCATCAAACTTAACTGTGAATGTCGGATCTTCCTCTGCAAGTTTAAACAATGCGATACCCATCTTATCCTGATCAGCTTTTGTTGCAGGCTCTATAGCCATACTAATTACCGGATCGGGGAATTTCATCATTTCCAATATTATAGGATGTTCGGAATCGCACAGAGTGATTCCCGTACCGCTGTGCTTGAGACCGACAATCGCACAGATATCCCCTGCAAAAGCGCAATCTATATCTTCACGCTTATTTGCGCTCATACGAAGAATTCTTCCTATCCGCTCTTTCTTATTCTTAATAGGATTATAAACATAGGAACCTGCACTAATTTTGCCGGAATAAACTCTTATATATGAAAGTTTGCCCACATAAGGATCGCTCATAATTTTAAAAATCAACCCGCAAAACGGCTCATCATAATCGGCCTTTCTTATCTCTATTTTACCTCCATCGACTCTTTCGGTTCCCTTAACCGGAGGTATATCAAGCGGAGAAGGTAAATATTTCACTACCGCATCAAGCAGAGGCTGAACACCTTTATTTTTAAATGCACTGCCGCACAGCATAGGAACGATTTTCAAATCAATGGTTCCCTTTCTTATTGCTTTATATATTGCTTCATTGTCTATCTTTTTTTCTGCAAGATAACTTTCCATAATGTCGTCATCAAAATCGGCAAGCTTTTCAATAAGCTCAACTCTGCGACGATCGGCATCTTTTTTCAGATCATCAGGAATGTCGACAATATCGTATTTGGCGCCGATAATATCAGAATCCCATATAATAGCCTTCTGCTCTATTAGATCAACAATACCCTTAAAGCTATCTTCACTGCCTACAGGTATCTGCACAACCAACGGAACAGCCCCAAGTTTGTTGGTAACATCTTTAACAACCTCAAAAAAATCAGCTCCCACTCTGTCCATTTTATTTACAAATGCAATTCTAGGAACATGATATTTATCCGCTTGCCTCCAAACTGTTTCAGACTGCGGCTCAACACCGTCAACGGCAGTAAACACTGCCACGACACCGTCTAAAACTCTGAGCGATCTTTCCACTTCAACCGTAAAATCAACATGCCCCGGTGTATCGATTATATTTATGATACAATCGTTCCACAATGCACTTATGGCTGCAGATGTAATGGTAATGCCGCGCTCCCTTTCCTGCTCCATCCAATCGGTTGCCGTATTACCGTCATCAACATTGCCTATCTTGTATGTTGCACCTGTATAATAAAGCACTCGCTCCGTCGTGGTTGTTTTTCCTGCATCAATATGCGCGACAATACCTATATTTCTTAAATTTTTCAGCTTGTTAGACATAATTTTAATTTACCACCGATAATGCGCAAACGCTCTGTTCGCTTCAGCCATTTTATGCACATCTTCTCTCTTTTTAACTGATTTAGAGCGCTTTTCGTATGATTCGATAATTTCGTTGGCAACCCTTTCGGTTATGCCCTTTTCAGCGCGTGTTCTTGCATATTGGACAAGCCATCTGATTGCGAGACTGTTCTGTCTTCTGGAAGAAACCTCAATGGGAACCTGGTAAGTGGCACCGCCGACACGTCTGGGTCTGACCTCTATTTTCGGTTTAATATTATCAACAGCAGAAATAAGTACCTCAAGAAAATCTTTTTTGGTTTTCTCTTCCACAATCTTTGCAGCATTATACAGAGCTCCTGCCGCAACACTTTTCTTTCCGTCTTTCATAAATCCATTTATTATTTTACTAACAAGCAAACTGTTATAAACCCTATCAGCCGCAACCTTTCTCTTGACAGCTCTTCTTCTTCTTGACATAAAAACCCCTAATTATTACTCTTTTGATGCCTTGGCGCCATATTTCGAGCGTCCGTTTTTTCTTCCTTCTACGCCTGCAGTATCGAGCGCACCTCTGACAACATGATATCTGACACCGGGCAAATCCTTAACTCTGCCGCCTCTTACCAGTACGATAGAATGTTCCTGAAGATTATGACCCTCTCCCTGTATATAGCTGATCACCTCAAAACCACTGGTCAATTTCACCTTTGCAACTTTTCTCAATGCAGAGTTCGGCTTCTTAGGTGTTGTTGTATACACTCTCGTGCATACACCTCTTTTCTGAGGCGATCCGTCTAATGCAGGCGTCTTACTCTTTTTCTTTAACTTTTTTCTTCCCTTTCTTATCAACTGATTAATAGTTGGCACCATATCCTCCCATTTTTTGAAACGATTGTTAAAATACGATAAAAATTATGATTTGTCAAGCATTATTTTGTAAAATCACATTAACACCTTCCAAACGCTTCTGACCGGTACCGGCAGGTATAAGTCTTCCGACAATCACATTCTCCTTCAGACCTTCCAAGCTATCGGTCGCCGCCCTAATACTCGCATCTGTCAAAATGCGCTTTGTTTCCTGGAATGATGCAGCCGAAACGAAACTATCGGTCGCAAGAGAAGCTCTTGTTATGCCCAAGAATAAAATTCTTGCCAGAGCCGGTCTTTTACCCTCACTAACAAGTTTTCTGTTTAGCTGCTCAAATTTATACCTGTTAATTATCTCTCCCTGAATTAGACCGCTTTCGCCCGGGTTCTCAACTGTGACCCATTTCAGCATCTGACGAACAATTACCTCAAAATGCTTATCGTTAATATCAACACCCTGTATTTTGTAAACCTGCTGAACCTCGCTCACAAGATGCTTTGCAAGCTGCTTTTCTCCGAGAATTCTTAGAATATCAGCCGGGTTTACAACACCATCGGTTATCGGCTCACCAGCTTCAATATGATCGTGAGGATACACCTGAATTCGTCTGTTGCGCGGAATTATATACTCCTTCTCCATTCCTCCGGAACTCGTCACATACACGGTTTTCTTGCCTCTTATTTCCTTGCCGTAGCTCACCTCACCGCTAATTTCGGACACTACGCTAGGTATTTTAGGAGATTTCGCCTCAACAATCTCGACAACTCTCGGTAATCCCCCTGTAATATCACTCGTTCTTGCGGTTTCTTTTGGAATCTTGCCCAATATATCTCCCGCTTTCACATAATCACCCATCTGTTTAAGCAATATGGTTCTAGGCGGCAGAAAATACTCATCGCTGCCCGATTCATCTTTAACTACAATTCTGGGGAATAGTTTGATATCAACCGATTCAACTATTGTTCTGCTTCTCAAACCGGTAATACGATCAATTTCATCCTTCAATGTTTTGTCGGCAACAATATCTTTAAAAGTAACCGTACCATTCTGAGATGAAAGAATATAGGACGAGTAAGCATCCCAATCAGCCAGCATCACTGTCGACTGATATAGATTCTTGTCATTTATAAACTTCTTAAGCTCGTTCTCATCTTTATATGCCAAAAGATCACCTCTTGTGACATTGTCTCCGTCTTTTACAGACAGTCTGGAGCCAACCGGCACATAATAACGCTCAACGATTAAGCCGTCTTCATCTACAATAAAAATATGCGTTCCGTATCTCTGAACCTTATTGCCCGTATCTTCTGCGGCACGCACCATTTTATCACCATCCAGCACCCAAATTTCAACTCGTCCTGTTTTTGACGCTTTTAAAAATCTGATAAGGGCATCTCCATCGTTTACATGTATCTTTGCACCATACGTTATTTTATTAGGTATATCCCATACTTCAAGCACTCTTTCAATGATAATGGTATTTTTTTCAACTGAACATGGTTTTTCTACAAGAATTCTCAATTTTCCTATCGCAGTCTCACCGCCATGTGCAAAATCGGATTGATTAAGAAGACTTGCTTTTGAAATCTTATATTCTTTATCCTTTATTTTATAAGTGTAGCTTCTGAAATCCTCATCTATTTGAATTGATGCAGCATCAGATACCACAAGAAACGGCTCCGTTATCAGCATCATCGCATCACGTCTTGACAAAACAACCTTGTCTCCCTTGGAGTTAACGGCTGTTTTTATATTATGAAATCTGACAAATCCGGCTTTACCGGTACTCGCGAAGACCTTTTCGTTATCCATGCTTGCAGTACCGCCGCCATGAAATGTTCTGAGCGTAAGCTGAGTTCCGGGCTCTCCGATTGACTGAGCGGCAATTATCCCTACAGGTGTTCCAATCTCAACAAGTTTACCCGTAGTAAGATCATGTCCATAGCATGTTGCGCAGATGCCGTTTTCCGCTCTGCAGGTAAGAGCTGAACGAATTTTTATCTTATTTATACCCAAATCTACAATTTTTCTTGCCAATTTTTTAGTTATAACCGATCCCGATTGAACAAATTCCTGACAAATTCCTGCTTATTGAAAGGATCAATTATATTTTCTGCCGCCACACGTCCGACAATGCGCTCATAAAGATTCTCAATAACAGTTCCGGATATGGTTATCTGATCGACCTCTATACCGTTAGTGGTTCCGCAATCCATTTCCCTAACCACAACATTTTGAGCCACATCAATCAATTTTCGTGTGAGATATCCGGCATTTGCGGTTTTTAATGCGGTATCGGAAAGACCTTTTCTGGCTCCATGAGAAGAGGTAAAATATTCAAGAACACTCATACCTTCGCGAAGATTCGATTTTATAGGAAGCTCAACAATATCACCGGATGGTTTTATCATAAGACCTCTCACACCCGACATCTGTCTTATCTGTTCCTCGCTTCCACGTGCTCCGGAATCCTTCATCATAAAGATAGGATTAAATCCGTTTTGATCATTTTCAAGATCTCTCATCGTTTCAACACTGATCTTCGAAGTGGCGCTGCTCCAGATATCAATTACCTTATTGTATCTTTCTCTTTCGGTCAGCAAACCGTCTCTATATTGTGCAACGATCTCATCAACCTTTTTTTGTGAATTTTCAAGAATTTCCTGCTTTCTTTTCGGCATAATCATATCTTTTATAGAAATCGAACTGCCTGAAAGTGCCGCCATTTTGAACCCTAAATTTTTTATAT
>JAADFJ010000042.1 GCA_013152955.1 Campylobacterota bacterium | reverse complement strand
TATTTTTTCATATTGCAGGAGGCAGGAAACCTTCGCCTTTAGGCCTAATTGCTTTAGAGTTTTTTGCGTTAAACAGCCTTGTTTATATTAAGTGGATATATTTATTACGGAGCATCGCAAAATAACACACAGTATATAACTTTAGACGCCATTTGCCGATATTTTAATGGAACATGAATCGACTTTGCCAATTCTCGCTGGATAATTTCCATAAGGCTTCAAGAACTCTTCAAACAACATCTCTCCAGAATGTGTTGGTTCTCTATGTGTCGGTACACGTATCATTTTTTCTTCCCTTCCCTTTTTCAGCCAACTCTAGTCAGGAATCTCAAACTGATCTGATCAGCTTTTAGTCCAGACAAAACACATCCGGTATTGGTCATTTATGCGGATACTGTATTCTCCTTTTCTTTTCCTGCCGCCAGTCGTCATACTTACGGAGATGTGACTTGACATGAAATTGCGCATACTGCCAAAGCTGAGATGTTTTTTGGGTTCATGAGATCTCCTCGGTTTCAGAGTCTCATGAAATATAACTTAATTTTTGCGATAAGTTCCATAGGCAGTGAGAACATTACAAAAAACAATATTGAATAACCTAAAACTACCCAGCAATAGCACGCAAAAACTATTCACACATAATTGCTGAATGATAAATGGAAACGTCTATCTGTTGAAATCCGTAAATTTCAGAACTATCAAGATAGTCAGTGCTACTCGGTTTCTGAAAATGATGGTCTAAATTTCTGCATTTATAATGAAATAAAGTGGTAGGGTCCTAGTTTTTAGTTTCGAGAATGACAATGGAATATGTGGATTTAAATCGAAAATTTCTGCCAATTGAAAATGATGGAGACTTTGCTCTTGAACTTCCCCTTGCATGGGGTAAGTTCATGGGAGGGGGGCTTGATTGGGAGGGTTTGCTCAACAAAAAACGAGTGGTTTTGCTCGCTGAGGCTTTAAGCGGTAAGACAGAGGAGTTTAAGAATAATGCTGAAAAGCTCGTAATAGCCGGGAAGGCCGCATTTTTTATCCCAATCGAAGAGCTGGCAGATGAAGGATTTGAAAACTCTTTAGACTTAAACGCTAGGACTGTTTTTGAAAATTGGAAGAATGGTTTTGAGGAAGGATACTTCTTCTTGGATTCAGTCGACGAAGCTCGCCTTAATCGAAAACGGTTTAACACAGCCTTAAAAAAGCTGTCCCAACAGATTTCGTACTCACTAGATCGTAGCCGAATATTCATATCTTGCCGCGTAACAGACTGGAAAGGCAGGGAAGATGAACAAGCTGTCAAACAACTCTTGCCTGTGTCTATCAATATATCTAAATCACAACCCTCACCTATCGACTCTGAAACTGCATTGTTAGATCCAATATTTGAAAATAAGAAAACTGATTCAGAGAACGATAATAGGGGGAGAAATAAAATTGAGAACCTCACAATTATCAGGCTTGCGCCACTAGATGAAGAGCAGCAAAGAAAGCTCGCTCAAGCGGTTGGCGTTGAGGAGACATCTAAGTTTTCAAGCTCCATATGGCAAAATGGACTTGAAAGCCTAGTTGAACGTCCAGGCGATCTAATCGAACTGGCCGAATTTTGGAAGAAATTTCAAGAGTTTGGAACTCTTTCTGAAATGACCGAACATGCCATTTTACAAAAACTTTCTGAGCGCGATCCGTATAGACCTGACAACGATACCTTAACTTCGGAACAAGCCCGAGAAGGTGCTGAACGAATTGCGGCAGCACTTACATTGGGAAAGACTTTCACCCTCCGGCCCCCAGGCCAGGCCTCTGATCCAAAATTGGCAGCTGATGTTCTTGAGCCCAAAAAGCTTATACAAGAATGGAGCGACGCAGAACGAAACGCTCTTCTCCGCCGAGGTGTGTTTGCTCCAGCAACATATGGCCGAGTTCGTTTTCATCATCGTTCGACTCAGGAATATTTAGCAGCTCAATGGTTCAATAATCTGTTACAGAAGGGATGTCCCCGCTCGGAGGTTCATAAAATCCTGTTCGAGAAAATCTATGGGGTAGAAACTGTGGTCCCCTCTCTTAGGCCTGTGGCAGCATGGCTTTCTCTTTCTCATGACGGCATTCGAAATGAAATTCTCGATAGAGATCCTCTAATTCTCATTCAATACGGTGATCCTGGATCTTTGCCCGTTGAAACACGGCGTAGACTTCTCTATGCATATGCGAAAAAACACCAATCAGGTGACATAGCCAATGACAGTCTTGACCATCGAACTCTTTGGATGTTTGCCCATCCTGATCTTGCTGAGACTATCCATGAAGTCTGGGATAAATGTACCCGGGATGATTTTCGTGGTGATCTTCTCAGACTAATCCGCGAAGGCGGAATCAATGCCTGTGCCGACCTTGCATCAAAGGTCGCCCTGGACCAAGAAGCAAACACATACCATCGAATTATTGCTGTTCAAGCATTGAATAAATGCAAGAGCTACGCTGTACTATCAAAAATTGCGAGCAATCTTTTGCAAGGACCTTCAACAACGACTGCAAGACTAGTGTCTCATCTCGCTTGTGAGTTGTTTCCTGACTTCCTAAATGTTAATCAACTTATTTCTCTTATTGTTAAAATCGAATCCCCAAGAAGAGAATCAACAGAAGGGTTCGGATACGCACTTGAAAAGCTCTGGAATAAATGCCCACCAAAGTGGAGATTAAAGTTTTTATCAAAAATTACAAATCTTGCTCTCTCAAAGCCCTTCGTTGACAACTACCAACGCATCTCAAGCCGATACAGGTTTCTTGCAAAGCATTTTGAGCCCATTGCAAGACATCTAATAACTGAACATGACAACAACGAACCCAACATTGAGTTGGTACATCTTCTAATGGCAATTGAACGCATCGGCTATTCATCTTCAATCCATGATGATCAACCTCCCCTTTCCCTGCTAGTAAAGTCTCGACCTAAACTGCAACGCACTCTTTTTTGGAAAGATATAGAGGAGGCAAGAGAAAACAAGCGAGAGAAGAAAGGTATTATTTGCCACTGGCATGTTCACTTCTTAAAATCCTCACTATGGGAATTAGGACATAACGATCTTCTGTGGCTTTATGAAGATTTGGATAATCGATCACTTATTGATGATAAACAGGTAGCCCTAAGCGCAATCGTCAACATTCTACTAATGGGGAATAACTTTGAAAAAGAGCAAGTCGCTCTTAGTGATAAGATTAAACCTTTTCCCATTTTATCTGAATATTTGAAGAAATACCTCAAACCACACGAAGAAACAGATCGGATGCTTGAAATCAGGTTGCACCAAGAACAGCATCATAATAGATGCACAAAAGAGGATGAGGAAGCCAAGGAGTCCTGGAGAAAATTCAGAGACGAGCTTATTAATAAACCTTCACAGATCTTAGATCCAGAAAAGTGTTTTTGGTACATTAATAATCTCACTCGTTGGTTAAGGCAGCGAACAAATCAAGACTCAACAAAAGCCCCACGCCAGTGGCCTCTCATTGAAGAAGCTTTCAATTGTGAGGTTGCCGAAGCCTATCGAGATGCCATGAAAAACATATGGCGTGACACTAAGCCAAAGCGGCCTCGTCGGAAAAAAAATCAAACCACCACTGAATACTCTACTATTTATGCATATGCAGCAATAGGTATTGAAGCGGACGCCTCCTCAAATTGGGCAATCAAACTTTCAAAGAGAGAAGCTGGGTTGGCCGCGCAACACGGCTGCATTTCGGAACAGGGATATCCTGACTGGCTAGATGTGTTGCTGGATGCTCATTCTGATGTCGTTCTACCCATTATTAAGAAAGAATTTAGTAATGAATGGAAATCAAAGAACGATTTTCGAAACGATTTCCTTTCCCATTATGCCTATTCAAAATCAGCGCTTAGGTCATCAATTGCTACCATACTTTTTGAAATAATTGTTAGATCCAAGCCAATTTCACTTAATCGTTTAGACTATGGACTTCAGATTCTTCAACGCATGGAATTTTCTCATACCCAAACCAAACGATTGAAAAAGTTAGCATTAATACGATTTCAAGATAACGTTGAACGTGGAGAAGAAGATACAGCCCTGCGATATTTATCGCTATTATTCCAAGTTAATCCGCAAGCAGCGCTGCAACACCTGAAAAATTGGATAGAGCCCATTGGTTCAAAAAAACAACCTGCTATAGCTCTTAAAAGTTTCGCTGTTCTATTCAACAGAGAAACCAGAGGAATGATTGCAGATTCGCTTCAGAACGCACCAATGGAGGTCTTGAAGGATCTGATTTTACTTGCGTACCGATATGTTCGCCTGAAAGATGATAATGTATATGAAAGAATGTATTCACCTGATAGCCGTGATGATGCTGAAAGTGGTCGCAATACCGTCTTATCCGCCTTAGTCGATGCAAAAGGAGCTAAGGCCTACGATGCGATGATCGAACTGGCTGAGGCGCCAGAAATTGGTGAGAGTTCACATCGATTTCGGCAGCTTGCACGTGGCATGGCTGAACGTGATGCAGAACGACCGCCGTGGACCGAAGGTGAGACAATTGAATTTGAAAATAAATATATTGCACCTATCAAAACAGGCAATGATCTTTATCGAGTCGTCTTGGCGGTTTTGGAAGATATTCGACACCAACTTTCGCATGGTGATACATCTTCGAAACGTCTATTAAGTCTGCTGGCAGAAATTGGCAAAGATGATGAAGAAAGCGTTCAAAATTGGCTTGCCGAGCAACTAACCCATAGAGCGAATGGGAGATATCACATCCATCGAGAGGCAGAGGTCGCCAATAAGGACAAGCCTGACATAATCGTATCAGGTGCCACAGAACTGGTAGAGGTTGCCATTGAAGTCAAACAGGCTGATTCTTGGTCCCCCAATGAACTTATAGGAGCCCTAACAGGACAATTAGCAAAAGACTACCTTAGGGCCAATACTCGTAGACATGGAATTTTGTTTATGACTGACCATGGCCGTCGGCAATGGAAAGACACGTTGACACGGGGAAAATTATCTTTTGATAAATTGCTTGCCTTGCTATCAAGGATAGCAACCTCAACAACTGAAAATTCTACAGGTAAAGTTGAAATCTCAGTTTTTGGCATTGATCTGACTAAATAAAACATCTCAGAAGAAAAGGCTGTTATCTGCCATGAAAACAAGAGGAAAACCGTGAACGTTCTTGATTACGTTGACTTTCTATTCTTGAAGTAGCTGTTACTTTTTAATCTGAAGTTCCCCCCTATTTCCCCTTATTTTTCGCTTTAACTCTTAGAAAACATTGGCGAACCTGAGCAAATGGCCTGTACATTTAGTAGAAGGGCTTAGAGTCCTTTTGCGTGGCGGAGCAGCTATTGAAAATTTAGAA
>JAADFJ010000041.1 GCA_013152955.1 Campylobacterota bacterium | reverse complement strand
CAAAGAAATTTAAGGGAAGTGTGAAAAATGGAGAATACGAGCGGTAACAAAAGAAAAATACCCGGTATGATTTATATATTCGTTTCATTTATTCCATGGATCATCTACTGGATATTGTGCGGCATGGGAAACGCGCTGGGAATCATTATCTCCTTGACTGTTTCTTTAATTCTCGTCGTCCCTCAAATTCGCAGAAGGGACTTCAATCTGATGGACGTTACCTCTCTTTTCTATTTCAGCATAGCCGCTGGAGCTACATTTATCTTTAACCTGAACATATTTGTTGAGAAAAGCGGTTTTCTCGGTTACTCTGCTTTGTTTCTAATGGCATTGTTTTCTCTAATCATCAAACAACCTTACACTCTTCAAGTTTCGAAAAGGGATTATCCGGAAATCTACTGGAAGGAAAAATCATTTCTAACTGTCAACAACGTAATTACCGGAGTCTGGGCAGCAATCTACTTGGCAAATGCAATCGGATTTTTAATTCTAAGTTCTTTTACCTCAATCTTCTCAAACATTTTGATTGTTTTTGGTATAGCATTTTCAATTGTTTTCCCTTCGAAGGCACCCGCTTACTTTGCTTCAAAGGAATTCAAGAAATATGATTGGAATGTTGAAGTAAATCCTCAAAAGTCTAAGGGAGAAAACGAATACGATGTCATCATCGTCGGCTCCGGCATTGCCGGCTTAACATGCGGTGCTTTACTCTCAAAGAGGGGATACAAGACTTTAGTTTTGGAGCAGCATTATCAGGTCGGGGGTTACTGCTCTTCTTTCAATAGAAAAAATTTCATCTTTAATACCGGGGTGGAAAATATAAGTGGATTGTGGGAAAAAGGTCCTGTTAGTTATCTTCTTAAAGAGATTGGATCCGAAAAAAATGATCTCTTTGTAAAAAACAGAATGAAGATTATCTTCAAAGGCATTGAAATCAATGCCGACAGCTTAGAAGAATTCATAAAAGTTCTATCGGATATGTTTCCAAAGGAAAAAGAAAATATTTGCGCTTTCTTTGATGACGCTGCTAAGGCTCATGAGGAATGCCACAAGGATGCCGAAGTCTACGGTACACCTTTGCCTCCCTGGCTGATTGTTAAAGTCTTTGATGAAAAAAGACTTTTAGACTACCCAAAAAAACATCCTCACTTTTACGAATGGACGAACAAGACGTATAACCAGAAGCTTGACGAATACTTCGCCAATGAGGACTTAAAGACTTTGTTCTGCGCTTTGTTGGGTTACGTGGGAACAAAAGCTGAGAAAACTTCGGCAAGCAGTGCGCTTGCTGCTGTAGTTTCGTATTACATTCACGGCGGATATTTCCCAAAAGGAGGGGCTCAAAGGTTTGCAGACACACTGAAGGAAGTTGTTGAGAATCATGGTGGAAAGGTATTGGTTCATCATAAAGCTGATAGGATATTAGTAAAGAAGAGTAGAGTCGAGGGTGTGGGATTTGGTGATAAGATTTTCAGGAGTCCAATTGTGATAGCGAATGCAAACGCCAAAACTACATTTTTAGAGCTTGTCGAAGTGGAGAATTTGGATAAGGAGTTCGTAGAGTACATAAAAAGCTTAAAGATGTCTCTCTCGTGCTTCATGGTTTTCCTGGGATTGGATATGGATCTATCGGATTATCCAACACTTATTGAGAACCTGGATGACGGCTGCAGCATTGTCATAAACTCGAATGCCGATTCAAGTTTAGCGCCGAAGGATAAAGCAAGCATTACAATACTAACGGGTGCAGATTACTATGATTTTCCTGAAAGAGGGACAAGGAAGTATTTAGAAAAGAAAAAAGAGCGCGCAGAGGTACTAATCAAGAAAGCTGAGAAAGTTATCCCTAACTTAAGCAAGCATATAATTGTTCAAAACGCTGCAACACCGAAAACTTTCGAAAGATACACATTCATGCCGGAAGGAGCAATTTATGCATTTGATCAGTCAATTGGCACCAAGAGACCTTACTTTAAAACACCGATAAAAGGTTTATATTTGGCAAGCGCTTCAACATTCCCGGGCGGAGGAATTGAAGCTGCGGTAATGTCAGGAATGATTTGTGCCAATGACGTATGCAGCTGGAAGGTTAAGGCATCGTAAATGAACTTTCCGCTAACACTTCGGTCCTTACGGGTGTGCATAACATGGACTATGCAAATTTGCTTTACTCCACTCAAATCTCCCACCTTCGGCTCTAAACTTCGCGTATCCGCAAGACATTGCCGGCAATTACAGAAATAGTAATAATAAAATTTTAATTATATTTAAAGGAGGAAATATGACAAAGAAAGTTTATCAAGTTCAAGTAGCATTAAAAGGATTTAAACCCAAAATTTGGAGGAGATTATTGATTCCGTCTGACTTGTTGTTGTCGGATTTTCATAAAATAATTCAAACATCAATTGGGTGGACAAATTCACATTTGCATCAATTTATTAAAAATAGAACTTTTTACACGGAAAGAATGCCTGATGATTCGTGGAATGAAATGAACAACGTAGATTATAAAAAAATTAAAATATCGGATTTGTTAAAAAAGGAAAAAGAGAAAATTGTTTATGAATATGATTTCGGTGATAGTTGGGAGCATGATATTATTTTAGAAAAAATTCTCCCGCTTGATGATAAAATGAACTATCCGGTTTGCTTAAAAGGGAAAATGAATTGTCCTCCGGAAGATTGCGGAGGAGTATGGGGCTATTCGGAAATGTTGGAAATACTTAAGCAGCCCGACCATGAAGAATATGAAAATTATATTGAATGGTTAGGAGGCGAATTTGACCCTGAATATTTTGATAAAGACGAAGTCAATGAGTTGTTAAGAGAAAAGAATTATGGATGTTTTAAATTTTAAAATATCTCCATTAATTACGACTAAATTACAGATATTGGTAGGTATTATCAAAAATTAATTGTACAGTGCCGCAATAAGAAAATCGAATTCTTATTGCGGCATGCAAAGCATTAAGCAAAATTTATAGGATATGATATGACAAACATACTGCTTGCCAACCTGATACTGATTCTTCATTTTTTCTATGTTTCGTTCATCATTATCGGACTGGTGATTATCTATTTAGGCTATTTTATGAGATGGACATTTATCAGAAATCCTGTTTTTCGATGGATACATCTATCTGCTATGACGATTGTCATCATTGAAGTTTTGTTTGGTATTTTTTGTCCGCTTACAGAATGGGAAGCAGAGCTTCGCGGCGTACAGAAAATATCTGCTTATTCGTCCGGATTTATCCCGTATTGGGTGCATTATCTGCTTTTCTACAACTGGTCTCCGCGGGTTTTTGAGTCGGTCTATATTCTTCTGTTTCTTTTTATGATAGCCTCAATGTTTGTTGTTCCGCCCCGCTATAAGCAGCAAAAATAGTTGTATGAAGCCGCAATAAACGGAGTTATTGAATAACCCGGCTCTGTAAGTCATTTGAAATAGGGCGCCGTAACTTCTCCAATCTTTCTCCAAACAACTTTAACCTTTCGGCCGCATTTCAACTTTGCAAAATCACAATCTACAATGTTAGTCAATAAATGAGGTCCCTCTTCCAATCTGACAACCGCAACAACATAAGGAACCTTATTTTTGAAATTGCTGTTAAATGCTACATGATATATGACAAAACTATAGATTTCTCCTTCGCCTCCGGAAACAATATAGTTCGTTTTCATAGAATGACACTTAGGACATATTATTGATGCCGGCCATCTCACGTAACCGCATTCATCACACTTTTGAAATCTTAGTTGATGATTACTGCAGCCTTCCCAGAAAAAGGTCGTATCTGCGGTAACAATTCCGGTAATTTCCATTCATAACCTCCTCAATATCAAACATGAGTGCGTCTGCAAAACACCTCCGTTATCACTGCACAAAATTATCTCAGGCTTATTTGTTCCGGTTTTTTCTCCCAATTGTCTTTCGCCGCAACGCTCCATAAGCTGCATAACTCCTTCAGTGATAGGAGTAAGTCCCATAAAATATGCTTCCGAAAGCAGGCCTCCCGATGTATTCACCGGCATTTTCCCTCCCGGGGCGGTTTTCCCATCCTTAAAAAATTCATTGCCTTCACCCGGATTGAAAAATCCGTAATCCTGCATTGTTATCTCAACCGTATAAGTAAAGCAATCGTATATTTCGCATGCATCAATCGCATCAAGTTTTATATCGGCCATACCAAACGCCATTTCCGACGCCTTTTTTGCTCCTGTGGGTCCGCTCATATAGGCAGACTGATGAATATCGACCGATGGATTCGCCTCTCCAATTCCCATAATGGCAACTACCGGATGCCGAAGATCTCTTGCCCGTTCTACAGAAGTTACAACGCATGCCCTGCCGCCATCAGATATCAAACTTGCATCCAGTCTTCTGAAAGGTTCGGCAAGATACGGAGAATTTATATATTGGTCATAATCAAGAGTTTTATTATGCATAGCGGCTATTTGATTAAGATTCGCCCACTTTCTTTGATTTACCGCTATCTCCTTCCACGTATCAGGCCCGGTTTTAAACTGATGCATAGCCCTCCTTGCCGCCATTGCATAATCGGCAACAAACCCAAACTCTCCATAGGCAAAGTTATATGCAGGTGATTCCGAATGCGTTGCTTCATTGATAAACATTCTCTTGCCGGAAACGGCATTATCGGCATAAATTATCAGAACATAGTTACAAAAACCGGCCTCAAGCAAAGAAACAGCCTGAATGAACTGATGTCTCGGGCAATAAGATTCCTGACTCAAAATAGCAGGTGTTATTCCCAAATGCTGAGCAACCAGATATGGAGTTGCTTCCGGTTCATCATTAGCGGCGGGAAACTGTCGATAGCATATGAGAGCATCTATCGCATCTTTTTTTAAACCGGCATCTTGTATAGCATTTGCACCTGCCTCGGCATAAAAGCTCATTGCAGTTCGTCCAGGAATTTTACCTTGAGGAGTATAACCGACACCGACAATAGCATATTTGTCCTTTAACTTTCTAATACGCGTATAGTTCATGAACACCTCCTGACTTAAAAAATAGATGAAAGCCCGTTATCATTTGTTATAATAACTCTTTATGCAAAGATACAAAGATAGCGCATCCTAATGTTCTTAATTTAGACAGGTTTTCTTCTTTTTCAACTTTTTCGACATTTATATAGAAACTAATATGATATCTGATAAAATTAGAAGTATGGATAATAAAAACTTTTCAAAAGAACAAAACCGCATTGACGTTATGAAAACTTTAAATCGATTCAAAGTTTTCGATAGTCATTTCCACATTATTGACAAAAATTTTCCTCTTGTTCCAAACCAGGGATATTTGCCGGATAATTTTTCAGTAGAAGATTATAAAAAAAGAACCGAAAATTATAATATCGTCGGCGGAGCCGTTGTTTCCGGCTCATTTCAGGCATTTGATCAGACCTATCTGCTTGCCGCCTTAAAAAAACTCGG
>JAADFJ010000040.1 GCA_013152955.1 Campylobacterota bacterium | reverse complement strand
TGACCTGTGCCGCAGCCAAGATCCAGCACATCGTCATTTGCCCGAATGTTAAGCAAATCAAACAAGGTTTCACTTGCAGATTTTTGAACTACCGAATTCCTTTCATATTTTGACGATATTTCAGTAAAATCAGTCATAATTGTCTTTTTTCCTCCAGCTCTTCGGTAACACAGTATATGCCCCTGCCTGCAAATCCGGGATTAAAACACAAATTGTCAGAGACGCATTTCGCCTTTCGGGGGTCTCCGGATCGCCAGCGATTAATTAAATCAGGCTCTCTGATAAAGGGGCGGCTCATGGAAATATAGTCAGCCACGCCGTCGACAATGAGTTTTTCGGCAACTTCAAAAGAGCGCAGACCGCCAACCAAGATTAGAGGAACGTCTATTCCATTCTTTACCTTACGGGCATGATTTTTAAAATAGGCTTCTTTATCTACCGAATTAATCCCCGGGCGGCTGGGAGACAGCTTGCCGGTTCTGATCAAACCACCGCTTAATTCAATAGCATCGAAGCCGACGTCGGCGAATAATTTAGCGGCCTGGACGGATTCTTCTATGTCGAGGCCATTCTCGACAAAATCGCTGCAGTTCATTTTGATTAAGATTGGAAAATCTTGTCCGACAACACTTCGAATGGATCTGTAGATTTCAAGATGAATCTTAGCTCGATTTTGAATCGAACCGCCATATTCGTCTCGACGTTTATTGAAGATGGGGGACAAAAATTGACTCAGCAGATACCCGTGGGCGGCGTGGATTTGAATACCGTCAAAATCTGCCGATTTTGCCCTTGCGGCGGCGCGGGTATAAGCTGAAATTAATTCAGGGATAGCACTTTTCGTTATTTCCTGCCGCGGGGTTTCGGCAAGACCCTCGAAGTTTGAAACCACCAGGGGCGGCCGATTGATTAAATCTTCCGCGGCAAAATTTCCGGCATGGGCCAACTGCATTAAAATTTTTCCGCCATTTTCATGGACTGCATCGGTAAGCCCTTTCAAACCGGGAATTAATTCATCTTTGTAAATTCCCAACTGCCATGGTGAACCTTGCCCCTCCGGTGAAATATAAGAATGACTGCTGATAATCAAACCTACGCCGCCACGAGCAAGGTTAATCATTGTCTGCACCAACTTCGGGGTAACAGCTCCATCAATTGTCGCCATGCCTTCCCATGTTGCAGAGCGAATAAATCTATTTTTCAAATTCAGGCCGTTGATCAAACCGGCTTCGAATAATTTACTCATAATTTTATGTCCTCATTCCAAGAGATTGTGATTGTTGATTTCGCAGCAATATAATGAGCGGTTCGGTACTTGCCTTGTTCGATCACCTTGATGCCGCTGCCGCTTTTATCCCGAAACCGATAAACAGGCATCCGCACATTTTGCGTGTGATTGATTGAATCGTGCGGTTTTCCTGAAATGCCGAACCGACTTTGGATGAGATATAGCTGAGAATATAGAGATATGTGAAGCTAATCACCATAAAAACAGAGGTCATGCCGATATATGGAACAAGAAGTCCGCCTTGTGTCGATTGAATAAATATGGGAAAAAATGCCATAAAGAAAAATACGGCTTTGGGATTGAACAATGTAATTATGAAAGCTCGCCGCAAAGACAAAACCGAATTATGAAAGCTCGCCGACTTATCTTTCTTCACGGCAAAAATCGACTGTAAACCGAGAAGAATCAGATAACCGGCGCCAACAAGACGAACAGCGTGAAAGAGTGATGGATGCGTCGTAAAAAGTGCGGAAATGCCAAGCAGGGAAAGCGTAATTAAACATGTATCGCCGAGCATGATGCCGAACATAGCCTTATGTCCTGCTTTTGCACCTACAGATCCGGCTGTTTTAGCCACAAAAACAGAGCCGGGACCGGGCGCAAGCACAACAGCCGTCGAAGCAACGGTGAATCCTATCCAATCAACATTTATCATATCTGTTTTTCCTGATCTAACTAAGATGCCGTCTGTTTTTATGACAGCCCCTTATTTGTTTTACGCAAAACCCCCGTTTGTAAATTATGAATCAATCTACGCAACAGTTATCATGCTTCCGAAACCCCGGAATGTCAATAAGAACCCATAAGATCCGATTTCTGAAATTATTTGAAACTCCATACCGGTAATTCATAATTTCTATAACTTGATTTTATTGTACAACGGCCTCATAGTAAGTTGAGAAAGGGAAGGGCTCAATTTTTATATTATCAGCATTGTTTATTTTTAGAAGTACTCTGTACTATTTAGCAAATAAAGCTATTGGTTAAAATGTGTTTTTCAGCTAAAGGAGAAACAAGTGAAACAAAAAAGCTGTAGTGAGAAATTTAATTCTCGCATATTGTAATATTCCTAGGTAATTAGCGCAACAAAAATGTAATTTTTATGCGTGCAAATTACAATAAAAGTAACAAGAAACATTTTAAGCAACGATTAATCCGTCTTTGACATAATATGAGACCACTGCACAGTAAACAGATCCACAGAAGGCTAAGATTAGGTGAAATTTAGAAATTAAAATCTGAGGTACTAACCGGTTAATTCTTCGGAAATTTGCCTCCTCTCATAGAAAACCTCATAAAAAGCTGTGAATTTGCTTATTGTGCAGTGGTCGTGGTCTCAATATGCAGCTCAAATAGATTCATTCTCACTTTTTCATTTTGAAGAGTCTATCAGAAATTACGATAATAGTGTACACTGTTAAATAGAATAAGCTGTTCTATTATAAAATTAAAATTGAGAAGATATTGAAAATTAAAGGAGAACAATGAACAATCCTGTTATTACAAAAAACTTGAAATACGGCAACGAACTTTTGTTGTCAATCATAAATGCATCTTATGATGGATTCTGGCTTTGTAATAAAGAAGGCGTAGTTATTGCGGTTAACAAGGCATCCGAGAAAATAAACGGAATTGATGCAAAAGATGTTCTGGGGAAAGATGTGAGATATTTGGTAAAGGAAGGTTATTTCGATAAGTCGGCAACGATAGAGGTTCTGAAAAAGAGAAAAAGAGTGTCTATCCTGCAAACTTTAAAAAACGGTAAAACCATACTGGTTACAGGGACGCCTATCTTTATTAAAGGAGAGCTGTCATATGTTATCACCAATGATCGGGATATGACAGAGTTGGCTCAATTAAGAGAGAAGCTTGAAGAGATCAGAAAACAATCAAGAGGATATTTAAAAAAACTGCAGGATGAACTCCAAAATACAGGTCTGAAAAATAAAAATCAATTTATTTTTCGTGATCCCAAGATGCTTAAAATATACCAGTCGGTTAAAAAGGTTTCAGCTTCCGATGCCACGGTTTTCCTTCATGGTGAATCAGGTGTTGGCAAGAACCTGGTTGCTCATATAGTACATTTGAGTTCCGATAGAGCAGATGGTCCTTTTATTTATGTAAACTGTGCGGCAATTCCTGAAAATCTCCTTGAAACTGAGCTTTTCGGATATGTTAAAGGAGCCTTCACCGATGCAAAAAAAGAAGGTAAGCCGGGAATGATAGAAATGGCTGACAAAGGCACTCTTTTTTTAGATGAAATCAGTGGTATGCCGTTAAAGTTGCAGCCTATGCTACTGCATTTTTTTGATACCGGTTTCGTGAGACGCGTGGGAGACACTGCGGAGAAAGCAGTAGATATAAGAGTCATAGTTGCATCAAATCAAAATATAAGGGCGCTGGTTGAGAATGGAAAATTCAGAGAGGATCTTTTTTTTAGAATTAACATTGTTCCGATTTCTATTCCTCCGCTAAGAGAGAGAAAAGAGGACATCCCTATTCTTACAGCATATTTTTTAAAAAGTTACAACAAGCTATATAAAAGATCTGTTTCTATAGATCCGAAAGTTGTCGATTTGCTCTGTAATTATTCATTTCCAGGAAATATTAGGGAGCTTTCCAATCTCATTGAACGCATGGTGGTGATGGCGCGGGGACATTTGATATGCATAAAAGATGTCCCGACAAAAATAATAGAGGGTGTTGTGGTTCTATCAAAAATTTACGGTCATCAATCCACGCATGTTTCCTTAAAAGAGTCAATAAGAAATTTTGAAAAAGAGCTTCTCGCAAACGCAATAAAATTATGCAAAACTCAGATAGAACTTGCAGATTTTTTTTCAACAAGCCAGCCGACAATCGCAAGAAAGCTGAAACAGTACGATTTAACAAATTTGTTAAAAAACTATAAAACATAAATATTTATTTAAGAATAATATTTATTGTTGAATAAACGGTAGGGTAACACTGAACCTGCATAGATAATTTTCTTATTAACGGCATATATTATTCATTATTGAATGTATCAATAATGATAAGGCGTTAACTTTTTATCTGTCACAAGAGCTTTGCGCCGTTAATTAATCTAATTTCTAAAGACGTATCTGTCAATCCCCGGCGTTTTAGATTGAAACTTCAAAAACAGTTTGTGGGGTATATGTTACGGGCAGCAGCAAAACTATTGTCTGGATTTATAATTAAAGAGAATACTGATTCGGGAATCGGGATAATCAGTCATAGATTAACAGAAGTGCTTCTAAATTTAATCCCCCATTTTTACTATATGGAATGAAACTTGCTATGTATACGATTAACGCAATGCAAAGTTAAACCGTATTTATCGGCCGGTGAAACCTCATTTTCTTTGTATGCAATATAAAAAAAGGCGCTAACAACGCTGGGGGAATATCATTTGATTAAGGGTTAGTCTATTAAAATACGACAATTTCGGGGGAGGTTAAATGAGCAAAGAAGAGAAAAGAATTGAAGCATTTGCAGAACATACCTACGGTACCTGGAGGGCTCAGAAAGGCTGGATGGAACCATTGTTTATTAAAGATGCCGAAGGTGTCTATTTTTACGATAAAAACGACAGGCGTTATTTAGATTTTTCATCTCAGCTTATGTGTTCTAATCTCGGTCACAAAAATAAAGCTATCATTGAATCAATAGTTAAACAGGCGGAAAATATGCCTTACATAGCACCGGGATTTGTTCAGGAATCGGCAATAAGTGCGGTAGAATCTTTGCTTACCGTTATACCTTTAGGTCTGGATAAACTTTTCTTCTCAACATCAGGGACGGAAGCAAATGAAGCGGCATTGAAAATGTTGAGAGAATATATGTCTCCTAATTATAAGGTGATTTCCAGGTACCATTCATATCATGGTTCTACACCCGGCGGTATTTCCTTTACCGGCGACATAAGACGAATGTATGCGGAACGGGCAAGATGCACTGTGGAAGGTGTACGTTTTGCTCCTGATTCATATTGCTACAGGTGTCCGTTTGGACTTGAATATTCCAGCTGTAAGCTGCAATGCGCTGAATACATAGATTATATGATCAAGGAAGAGGGCAATGTGGCGGCTATAATAGTTGAACCGGTGGTGGGTACCAACGGCAGAATCGTACCTGCACCGGAGTATTTCCCCAGATTAAGAAAGATTTGCGATGAAAATAATGTGCTGCTCTTTGCAGATGAAGTCATGAGCGGATGGTATCGCACAGGAACAGCATTTGCTATCCAGAATTGGAACGTGACTCCGGACATATTGACAACCGCCAAAGGATGCACGGGTGCGTATACTCCTGTCGGAATTACGGCTACAACTAGAAAAATTGCAGAATTTTTTGAGGAAAACGTTATGTGTCACGGCCATACATATACATTTCATCCACTTTCTTTGTCAGCTGTTCAACCTGCAGTATCTGAATATAAAAAGCTTATGAATAGCGGACTTCCACAAAAAGTCAGCAGATATATAGAAAACAAATTGTATGCGCTGGAAGACAGACATGAATGTATTGGTGATGTGAGGGGAATTGGACATTTTTGGGCAATTGAAATAGTAAAAAACAGAAAGACGAAAGAACCGTTTAATAAGAAAACTGATAAATTTCAAAAGGTTCTTATGACTCAAAAGATATCAGCTGCCGCTATGAAACTTGGTCTGTTTATAAATGCCTGGGACGATACTTTAGTCATCTCGCCGCCATTGATTGTTACAGAGGGGCAGGTAGATGAAGGCATCGAAATTTTAGACAAAGTACTGCGGATTGCAGATGAGGAGGTGATGCATACTGATGTTGCAGGGTCAAGAACAACTGCAGAATTTAATAAATAAACACAAGATACAGTTTGTTGACAAACTCTTTGTTTGCAGGAGAAAATGAGATGGGGGTGTTATTGAAATGGATATGGATTTAGTTATTAAAAATGGCACAATTGTAACCGCTTCTGATACATATAAATCCGATATAGGTGTTAAAAACGGAAAAATTGCTGGAATTTGGAAAGGTTTTGAAGGGGAAAAAGTTATTGATGCAAAAGGTATGTTTGTATTTCCAGGAGGAGTTGATGTGCATACTCACCTTGATATGCCGTTTATGGGCACGTCTTCATCTGATGATTTTGCAACAGGAACAATAGCCGCAGCATTTGGCGGCACAACTTCTTTAGTGGATTTTGCCATACAGCAGCATGGTGACTCGTTATCACAAACTTTGGCTGACTGGAAAAAGAAAGCGGAAGGCAAAGCATCAATCGACTATGGTTTTCATATAGCCGTAACAGATGTAAATGATTCCATCATAAAAGAGATGGGAACAATGGTTGAAGAAGGAGTTACAAGTTTTAAGCTGTTTTTGGCATACAAAGGATCGCTGATGGTTGATGATGCGGCAATTTTTCGAATTCTTGAAAGATCAAGAGAGATTGGTGCATTAGTTATGGTACATGCTGAAAATGGTCATTTGATAGATATTTTAACAAAACAGCTTCTGTCGGAAGGTAAATCGGCTCCCCTGTATCACGCTGAGGCTCATCCTGTTATCGCAGAAAAAGAGGCGGTAGAAAGAGCTATTGCATTGGCTGAAGCCGCTTCAGCGCCACTATACATAGTGCATACATCATGTGATGATGCTTTGAAAGGTATAAAGCAAGCGAGAGAGAAAGGGCTGCCTGTTTATGCGGAAACATGTCCGCAGTATCTTTTTTTGGATGATGAAAAATATAAAGAGCCGAATTTTGGCGGTGCAAAATATGTTATGTCACCGCCGATTCGAGCAAAGCGGAATCAGAACGCTTTATGGAAAGGCATTAAGACAGGAGATTTTCAGGTAATATCCACGGATCATTGTCCTTTCTTTATGAAAGGACAAAAAGATATGGGCAAAGATGATTGGTCAAAAATTCCAAACGGATGTCCCGGCATAGAAACAAGAATACCCTTGATGTATTCAGAAGGTGTCGTTAAAGGCAGAATGAGCATTAACAAATTTGTTGAAATTTGTTCTGCCAATCCGGCTAAACTTTTAGGTTTATATCCTATGAAAGGAACAATAGCTCCCGGTTCGGATGCCGATCTTGTAATATTTGATCCTGAAAAAAAAGTAACACTTTCGTATAAAAACCTTCATCAAAATGTAGATTACACACCATATGAAGGGATGGTTGTTAAAGGCTATCCGGTAAAAGTTGTTGTTAACGGAGAACTTAAAGTTGACGACGGAAAATTTGTAGGAAAAAGAGGAACGGGAAAGTTCATAAAGAGGAATAGATTTGAGGGTTAAAAATAACAACTGAAATATAATAAAAGGAGGTTAATAAGTATGTCAGAAAATGTGAGAATAGGATTAATTCAAACCAAATGGTCCGGTGATGTCGAATCAATGATTAAAAAAAGTGAAAAAATGATTGATGATGCTGCAACTAAAGGCGCCAACATAGTATGTTTGCAGGAAATATTCGCTACGCCGTATTTTTGTGCCGTTGAGAATTCAAAGTGGTATGACTATGCCGAGCCTATACCGGGTCCGCTAAGCAATAGAATGCAGAAAAAAGCTGAAGAACATGGCATAGTTTTGATAGTGCCTATGTACGAAAAGACTATTACGGGTGTTTATTACAACACTTCAGTCATTTTTGATGCCGATGGAAAAATGTTAGGCAAATACAGAAAAAATCATATACCTCAGCTGCCCGGTTTTTGGGAGAAGTTTTATTTTAAACCGGGCAATCTGGGCTATCCTGTATTTGACACAAAATATGCAAAAGTCGGTATCTATAC
>JAADFJ010000039.1 GCA_013152955.1 Campylobacterota bacterium | reverse complement strand
CTCAAACTGGGCTGAAATCATCTCTCAATTTTCTATTATTTTTAAAGATAGACTTGATGGATATATAAGGAAAAATGTTGTATAATTACATTAGTAAAAACGACTTACACAAAATAGGAAGCGGTCTCCCAAGTCCATTTGAATCGGGCAGTTCCGTAAAGACAAAAGGCAGTATTTCCAAGAAGGGCAGCCCCTATATCCGTAAAATGCTTTTTATGTGCGCACTTTCAGCTGTTAGATTTAACAAACCCTGTAAAGATCTATATGAGCGGTTAAAGGCCAAGGGCAAAGTATGGAGACAGATTGCAATAGCAATAGCCAACAAATTGATCAGGCAGGCATTTGGAGTATTGAAGAGTCAATTAGCATTTGATGCTGATTTTGCAGAAAAAAGATTTAAAAAAAGTTGTAAAAGTGCTTGACTTTTAATATGGAACATTGCGAGCGCGGCAATCTCATCTAACATTTTTGTTATTTAAAAACTAAAGAAGGTGCGTCGTCTTGACAAGTTGTAAATTTAATCATAAATTATATTTAGTATCAGATTTGATAGGTACAAAACACTGAAGCAGGTTGAGAATAATGCTTGCGTGCATGTATCGGAGATGATTGTGACAAGCGTAAGATATTTGCAAAATGGTTACCGAAGGAAAAAAAGAGGTTTTGATGAACAAACTTGTTGAAAAGTTCAGAGAAAGGCGTGACGGCCGGAAAGGTTTTACCCTCATCGAACTTCTTGTTGTTATTGCAATCATTGCAATTCTGCTTGCGATTGCAGTTCCGCAGTATATAAAATACAGACAGAATGCATTCAATGTGGCATCATTGAGCGATCTGAAGAATGTTCAGACAGCCGCAGAGGCATATTTTGCAGATCACGAGGTTTATCCATAAAATCAACAGAAGCGCTTTTAACTAACCGAGGTCAGTACCTTAAATTTTAATTTCTGAATCTTGCCCTTTCTTTGACTTCTGTGTATCTGTTTATTGTGCAGCGGTCGCATTATCTTGACAAATTATGAACTTAATTATATAATTTAGTTAGTATCAGATTTAGATGGATACAAGAGCTGAAGAAGCCAAGGATGATATCTGTGTATGCATTGGAGATAGTCCGGATAAGCACAAAATATTTTACAAAACGGTTATCAAAAGAAGGAGATCTTTTATGAACAAACTTGTTGTAAAGTTTAGAGAAAACCGCAATGGCCAAAAAGGTTTTACTCTTATCGAACTTCTCGTTGTTATTGCAATTATTGCAGTTCTGGCTGCAATTGCAATTCCGCAGTATGCAAAATACAGGCAGAGTGCATTCAATGCAGCGGCATTAAGTGATCTGAAGAATGTTCAGACGATTGCAGAGGCATATTATGCAGATCATGAAGTTTATCCATAGAATTAAGAAGAAAATTATGAAAAATGATAATAAGTGTACTGATCAAGATTATCCTTTATGCTGATTTTTTTAACATCTACTGCTTCTATAAGTCTTGGCGATTACAGTGTGCAGAAAGAATGTCAAGTTAGATATTAACCGTCAAAAAAAGGAGACTGCCGCGGCCTTCGGCCTCGCAGTGACAGAAGGGATGTTGCCTTGACAAATTGTAAACTGAATCATGATGGAGAAATCTGCTTTAAATTAACTTTTTTCATTAAGACTTCTATATCCCTGATAAACTCCTATGCAAAATATCAATGGGTGAGATTTGCTAAAAATCGGCATATTTTTTCTTTTAATTTATTCCTTTAATGATTACTATAGATTAATGGTACTTCCAATAATTCATGAACGATCATCTTGAGCTCCAAATCTATCTCTTTTGCGTCATGAGTTCGGATAAGAACTTTGCCTTTGCATCCAACGTCTTCTTTTCGCTGAGATTATGTTTGGTGTATAAGAGTTGGGGTACATTTGAGAAGAAGCTTAAATAGTCTACTAAAATGCAGTAATGAAAGTAAGGAGTCGGATATGAAAAACAAGGTTGTACTGATAACCGGGGCGAGTAGCGGAATCGGCAGGGCGTCAGTGAGGAAATTTGCTGAAAATGGTGCCAATGTAATCGCGGCTGCAAGACGAATGACACGTTTGCATCAGTTGAGCAACGAGATATGTGAGCAGTTTGGAGTTGATATTCTTCCAATAAAACTTGATGTTACAGACAGAAATGCCGTTGATAAGCTTGGCAACTTTCCGGAGCGATTTAAAAATATAGATGTGCTGATAAACAATGCAGGCGGAGCATTAGGTCTGGAACCGTTATGGAAGGGAAGTCTATCGGATTGGGATCAGATGATAGATACAAACATCAAAGGTTTGCTATATATTACGAGAGCTGTGTTGCCGGCAATGATTGAACGTAAAACCGGTATCATAATCAATATCGCGTCGATAGCTGGATTGGAAGGTTATCCGGGTGGAAATGTGTATTGTGCCGTAAAGAGTGCTGTTAGAATGCTGTCTAAATCGCTTAGGATGGATCTTGTTAAAACGGGTGTAAGGGTGTCAACAATTGATCCGGGCATGGTTAAAACAGAGTTTAGTAAAGTGCGTTTTCATGGCGATTCTGTCCGCGCCGATAAGGTTTATGAGAAAATAACGCCTCTATCTCCCGAAGATGTTGCCGATGCAATCTATTTTTGCGCAACAAGACCGAAGCATGTTGATATAGAAGAACTGGTTATAATGCCTACAGCTCAGGCATCCGTTTTGATTGATGACCGAAAAGATTAGACAAAAGATGTAATCGGGCGGCGTTTCGACATTTACCTGATAGCAAACAACATAGTGAGAACACTGCACAATAAACAAATTCACAGCTTTTTATGAGGCTTTCTATAGACAAAACAAACTTCTGAAGGACTAACGGGTTAGTTCAAAGAAGCTTAACGCAAGTATATGGGAAATCTTCTAACCGGTTAGTATCTCAAATTTTAATTTCTAAATCTCACTCTTTCTTTGATTTCTGTGAATTTGCTTATTCTGCAGTGTTCTCAGAGTGATAAAGCGCATAAAAAGCGGATTATCAGGCGCTTCCGGCAACTATTCAATGGAGTGTATGCCGGAAGCGATTTAGTTTCGAAGATTTTATTCTGTTATTATGATTTCCTTAAAGCTTTTCCCGCGATAGCTTTTTGCAACTTGCATTGTTCCGCCGAGAAGAACGGTTTTTCGTTCTCGCTCAGACAGATCGTATAAAAGATCAATTGATATATTTTTGGTTTTGTTGTTAAGTTTAATTGTTCCGGAATTGCCAATCAGTTCCGATCTCACATTTTCCAGAACGATTTTGTCGCCAACCGTTATTTTATCATAATCATCCGGATTCTTGAAAGTAAGCGGCAAAATACCAAAATTTATCAGGTTTGCCTTGTGAATTCTCTCCATTGATTTTGCAATAACTGCTCTGACTCCAAGATACATAGGGCAAAGTGCGGCATGTTCGCGGCTCGATCCCTGTCCGTATGATTCTCCTGCTACTATAATATTATGCAGACCGTCCTTTTTATTTTTTAATGCTCTTTTTGGGAATGTTGAATCGACTGTTTCAAATACGAACTGCGAATACGCCGGTACATTTGATCTATATTTCAAGCGGGCACCTGCCGGCATTATATGGTCGGTTGTTATATTGTCGTCAACTTTTATTGAAACCTCTCCGTCAATAGATTTCGGCAGAGCTTCTCCTGCAGGAGGCTGCACGATGTTTGGTCCTCTGTAAAGCTCTATTTTTTTAGATTCTTCTATGCTTAGCGGAAACTCAAAAAGTGTATCATCTTTTACAAACTGTTTCGGAAATCTGAATTCAGGATATTTGATACCCATATTTTCAAGATCTCTCGGATCGGTTATTTTGCCTGTGATTGCGCAGGCAATTGCCGTTTCAGGACTGGTCAGATAAACTTTTGCCGAAAGCGTACCGGATCTGCCGTAGAAATTGCGATTATTCGTTCTTATACTTATCGCATCGGTTTTTGGAGCCATTCCGTTTCCTATGCAGAATCCGCAGGCCGACTCGAGCATTCTTGCGCCAAATTTTTCAAAAGTCAAAAACGACGAGTTTGTCATGGTCATTATTGCCACCTGTCTTGAACCCGGAGCAACACCGAAACTGACATTCCGGTTTACCTTTTTGCCGTTTTGTAAAGCCTGAGCGGTAAGGTCGGCTGCAACGGTAAGGTCTCTATATGATGAGTTTGTGCAGCTTCCCACTAATACCTGATCGACAGTCATTCCTTCGATTTCCTTTATTCTTTTCACATTTCCGGGGCTGTGAGGAAGTGCTACCATAGGTTCAAGTTCGGATAGATCAATTTCTATAATTTTATCATATTCCGAATCATCTTCGGCTGTTATTTCATTCCAATCGTTCTGTCTGCCTTCCAATTTTAGAAATTCCTTTGTTGTATTATCTGATGGAAATACCGATGTTGTAACGCCCAATTCTGCTCCCATATTGGTTATTGTTGCTCTTTCGGGTACGCTTAATGTTGCAACACCGGATCCGTAGTATTCTGCCACCCAGCCGACATTGCCTTTTACTCCAAGAATTGACAGTATTTTAAGAATCAGATCCTTTGCCGATACAAAAGGTTTGAGTCGACCGGTAAGATGTATACCGTAAATTCTTGGCGCTCTTATATAAAATGGAAGTCCGGCCATTGCCGAAGCGATGTCGAGCCCTCCGGCTCCTATTGATATCATTCCGATTCCGCCTCCGGTAGGAGTATGCGAATCCGATCCAAGAAGTGTTCTGCCGGGAACACCAAATCGCTCAATGTTCACCTGATGACAGATTCCGTTACCGGCTTTTGAAAGAACAAGACCATATTTTCTTGCAAAGCTCGTCAAGTAGCGATGATCATCAGCGTTTTCAAAGCCCATCTGAAGGGTGTTGTGATCAATGTAACTTACTGAAAGCATAGTTTGCACCCTATCGATTCCCATCTGCTCATATTGAAGATCGGCCATTGTTCCTGTTGCATCCTGAGTCAGTGTGGTATCGATATGGATTCCTATTTCGTTGCCTTTTTTAAGTTCTCCTTCTGTAAGATGCTTTTCCAATATTTTGTATGTTACACTCTTTGCCATTTCATCTCCCGTAAATTTTAATTTGGATCACCTCTATTAATTCCAAGCGTTTCACATCCGAGCTCAAGATGAGCGTTTATGAATTAGCAGAGGTAATCTTTGTTATATTATTATATTATTTTTTATCGATTGATTCTTTCCCCAGTAACTTATATATACCTGAATCCGCAGAGAGCATAAGCCAGTCATTCTTTGATATACTCTTCTTGTATGTTTCCATAGTTTTAAGAAATTTGTAGAACCTGCGCGAATCTGCATTTTTATTATAAGCCTTTGCATATATGAGAGTGGCTTTCGCGTCCGCAATACCTTTGATCTGTTGAGCTATTTTGTAAGCCTGAGAGTTTATCCTTTTCAGCTCACGATCTTTGTTTCCCAAAATTTTTGCAGCTTCTCCGGCTCCCTCGGATTTGAATTTGTCGGCTATCTGTTCTCTTCTGGTTATCATACGCTGAAATATTGTTTTTCTGACAGATTCAACATAGTTTATTCTTTTGAATTGAAGATCGAGCACTGTCATACCCAACCTTTGAGTACGTTTATTTGCTATAGCCACTATTGAACGGGTGACTTGTTTTCTTCCATAGCTAATATTTGGAAGTGTAGCAATAGGTGAGTTCTCAAATGCTTCACTGTCTTTAATATTTCTGTTTGTTGATCGTATCAGTTCGACGAGTTTATGGTCGGCAACGGCATTTCTTGTCTGCCCGTCTAAAATGTCATCAAGCCGCGATTGAGCTCCCCTTTCATTTTTGACTCTTTTAAAGAACAGAAGCGGATTAGTTATTTTCCATATTGCATATGTATCAATCCAAACAAACCGTTTATCTTTTGTAGATACCTGCGTTGGATACCCATACCATTCCAGGGCGCGTTTGTCAAAGAAATTCGCCTCTTGTATTATCGGGATTTTGAAATGAAGTCCTGCGGTTGTAACTGCTTTTCCCACCGGTTTTCCGAATTGTGTTATTATTACCTGTTCAGCCGGGTTAACCGTGTATGCGGATGAAATAACAACTATCGCCAGAATTATCGCTGCTATTGCAAATAGTGATCTTTTCCCTTTCATTTTTCACCTCTGTTCTGAAGCAGTCGTTTAAGCGGCAAAATGGGAAGTGTGGTTGCTTTCCCATCGCTTATGACTTTTTTGGCTTTTGATAGAATATCAGCCATTGTATTAAGATAGATACGCTGGTATGTTACATTTTTTGCGGTCATATAGGCATTAAAGAATTTATCAAATCTGTCAGCATTGCCTTTGGCTCTATTGATTTTATTAATCGCATATCCTTTTGCTATCTGAATGGTTTGCGCCGCTTTCCCTTTGGCTTTCGGTATTGCTCTGTTATAGTTAGCAAGAGCCTGATTTATGAGCTTTGCTTTTTCCTGCTGAGCTTCGTTAACTGCATTGAATGCCGGCTTAACTTGTTCGGGGGGCATAACATCCTGAAGCACAACCTGAGCAACTCTTATACCCATACCGTACTGGTTTGACAACTTCTGCAGCATTTTTGTTGCCGTGGCGGCAACCTCTTGGCGTCCTACGGTCAAAACTTCATCAACCGTCCTATCTCCTACAACTGATCTCATAACGGCTTCGTTCATATTTCTGAATACCTGTGTTGGATCCTTTACCTTGAAAAGATAATCGTACGGATTGTCGATTCTATATTGTACTATCCATTGAACTACGACTGCATTAAGATCGCCGGTAAGCATAAGCGATTCACTTTTGTATCCTTTTTCAGAATATTGTGTTCGCATTCCCGGAAGTACCGATCTGAATCCGAACTCAAGCTTAAGCTGCCTTTGAACAGGAACATCATATACCTTTTCTATACCGTACGGCAGTTTAAAATTAAGTCCAGGTCCTGCGATTCGGACATATTTACCAAATCTGAGTACAACACCTACCGAATCGGTTTTGACCGTAAACCATGAAGAGAACAGAATTACGGCAACAATGATTGCTATTGCTATAATTCCCAATGACTTGAAATTTATTTTGTTGAAATTGAAATTGATATTTTTAATATCAAACTGTGGATTTTGATCCATCTGCCCTCCTAAATTAAGGCGTTTGAAAACTCTTTTGCATCGAACGCTTTTAAGTCTTCTATTTTTTCTCCGAATCCTATATATCTGATTGGAATTTTCAGCTCTTTTGCTATATCAACAATTATACCTCCTTTTGAGGTGCCATCAAGTTTTGTGACAACAATACCTGTTAATCCGAGAGCCTTATCGAATTGTTCAGCTTGAATCAAGCTATTTCTACCTATTGTACTGTCTATAACAAGAATTATTTCATGCGGTGCATCCTCATCTATCTTTTTTATAACCCGCTTCATCTTTATGAGCTGTCGGGTTAGGTTTTGGTTGGTGTGCAGTCTTCCTGCCGTATCGATCATTACAATATCCGTTTTTTTTGCTTTTGCCGAAGAACAGGCATCAAATGCAACCGACGACGGGTCGCTTCCCTCGGGTTGTTTCACGATTTTGGAATCCGAACGCTTTGCCCAGATTTCAAGCTGGTCGGTTGCCGCAGCCCTATATGTGTCTGCTGCTGCCAGGATTACCGATCTTCCAGCCTGATTATATTGATAGGCGAGTTTTCCTATTGTTGTCGTCTTTCCGCCTCCGTTTATGCCTACGAACATCATAATAAAAGGTGTTTTGTAGTATCTGATTGGTTTTTCAACCATTATAAGGCTTTCGTAAATAATCTTCCTTGCAGCTTCTTTCCAGTTATTTTTATCTGCTATTTTTTTGATAGCTTCTATTATTTTATCAGATGTCTCTGATCCAAAATCCGCAGCAAGCAGCTTTTCCTCAAGAAGCTCCGGATCAAATTTTCCGATAGATATAGCTGTCCTGGTTTTTAATAAGCCTTTTTTCAGTCTTTCTAACAATCTCATCTTGATATATTTTTGCTGTGAAGAAAATTTTTTATCATTAGATAGAAATATAGTTGATAATCTTTGCTAATCAAGTGTTAAGGCAAACTTATGAAGGACTAACGGATTAAATTCAAAGAAGTTTAACTCAACGCATAGGAAACTTCATAAAGTTAGCAGGGAAGCCGAAGAAAAAACAATCTTCAAAAAATTAAAATTCTCAAACTAATTTGTTCCATAAGCTGAAAAGTTGGATTGGATAAAGAAATAATAAAAGATTGTGTAAAGCGACAAAGTTTGCAGAATTCAGATCAAACTGAACTTTAATTAGAAATCAACCAAATCATTCAGCCAAATGAAAAACTCGACCAGTTGTCATTTTGAATAAGATTTATATAGAAATATAGACCGTCTAATTTGCAAAAGACGATCTATATTTATCTTAATTTTGTTTAATATCTGCTGTGCGCCGCTGCTTTTCTCTCCTTTGCTTCGTTAACCCTGAGATTACGTCCGCCAAACTCCTTTCCATCTGTAGCTTCAATTGCAGCAGAAACGTTATCAGATTCTACCTCAACAAATCCAAACCCTCTCGATCTTCCGGTCTCTCTATCAGCTATTATTTTAGCCGAGTTGACCTCACAATAATCAGAAAACAAATTCTTCAAGTCTTCTTCCGAACAATTGTATGGAAGATTTCCAACATAAAGCGTCTTAACCATGTACACCTACCTCTAAAATTTCTACCATCTGTCTTTTGGCAGACGGCAACCTTTTATATTAACGCTAATCATATAAAAGATTGGTAACTTATAGCATCAAATATATCTGCTGTCAAGTCTTTTTATATATTTTTATAAAATTATAAATTTTGCTCACTTGTGCATTTCTTGTTGCCTTATATCAAGATGTATTATTAATATGGACAAAACAGCTGAATTTGCTATACTTTAACAAAAGTTATATGCCAGCGGATATTCAAACGGGACAGTACGGCAGAACTGCAGAACAACTGTTTGTCTGTCAAAAACAGAGAGGTATTTTATGCATTGGACAGCGCTTTTTTCGCATCTATTCGGAATTTTTGCATCAAAGGAATTTCCGCCGTTTATCCGAAAGATTATCAATAATCTCTATGTTAAACTTATGAGAGTAGATATGAGTGAGTTTAATGATCCGGATAGCTATCCTACTTTGAATGCACTTTTTTCGAGAGAACTTAAATATGAGAGAACAATTAATACAGATGATGAGATTCTGATTTCACCTGTTGATGCACTTGTAACAGAATGCGGAACAATAAAAGATAATATTCTTCTTCAAATAAAAGGAATGCCGTATTCCGTTGATGATCTGCTGACAGATCGTTACGCTTCCTGTGCACAAAAGATTTACGGAGGCAACTTCATCAATTTTTATCTTTCGCCAAAAGATTATCATAGGTATCACGCGCCTTGTAAGCTCAGAATAGTGTCTCTGCTTTATAAGCCGGGCAAACTTTATCCTGTAAATATTCCTTCATGCCGCAAAAGATTAAATCTGTTCATACAAAATGAGAGAGTGATTATGGAATGTTATGACGCAGCAGGAAGGCTGTTCTTCATTGTTTTTGTCGGAGCGCTTGATGTTGGCAAAATAATAATTTCATTTGATAACAGGGTTCATGAAAATGTAAATTGCGGCAAACCGTCTCACTATAAATATGAAAATCTTTGGCTGGATAAAGCGGAACAGATTGGAATGTTTATGATGGGTTCTACCGTGGTACTGATCGGGCAGCCTGATACATTCAATATTGAAGTAGAACGGGGAGAAAAGATTCGTTTTGGAGAACCTGCAGCGCGTCTTATCCGATCTTTTTGAGGGCGCCTATCATTTACGAGTGTTTTAAATTGAGAGTCCGAATTTGCAGGCAAGACATAAATTGCATATGTACGGCTGGATTTTTTGCCTGGATTTGCAATGAAAGAAGATTCTAATTTGAAGTTTGGATGTTTGTTTATGGATCAATAAAAATGTCCTTTAAGAAAACCGGATATTTATGAGAAATGCTGCAGCCGCAATAAATAGATTACCTGCGGTCAATCTATTTTTAATAGTGTCTTTTGTTGTTATATATGCAGTTGGTGCAGAAAAAAACTCTATTTTTGCGAGTCTGTCATTTTCTCCATCGCTTTTTTTTGACAGATTGGCTTTCTGGCGCATAATCTCTTACGCATTTCTGCATTACGATTTTTTTCATCTTGCTACAAATGCTGTTTTTATCTATATTTTCGGCAATGATCTTGAGATGGAAATCGGACACAGGCAATATTTTTTACTGTTTATATCGGCTTCAGCAGCAAGTGTTCTCTTTTACTCATTTTTTAACAGCAGCTCATCAATTCCGATAATAGGAGCAAGCGGAGCAATAAGTGCAATAGTAGCCGGATATATATATTATTTTGCAGCCCAAAAGATCAGATATTTCAGATTGGATCCGTTTGTACATCATTTTTCAAGAATTTTCATTCTACTTTTTGTTGCAATTTGGTTTGTAATTCAGTATATAGACAGTATAATGACGTTTACCGATAAAACCGATACCGGATGGCTGATTCATATCGGCGGATTTATGTACGGACTTCTGTTTTCGGCAATTTTTAGCAGAAAATATTAAGGAGGGCAATTGTTATATCAGGATATACTCATAACATTGCATAATTATTGGAAAGAAAACGGGTGTATAATATTACAGCCTTATGATATAGAGGTTGGAGCCGGAACTTTTCATCATGCAACATTTTTCGGAGTGTTGGGAAACAAACCGTGGAGGTGCGCGTATGTCCAGCCTTCACGCCGCCCGACTGACGGTCGTTACGGAGACAACCCCAACAGATTGCAGCATTATTATCAATATCAGGTCATTCTAAAACCTTCACCGATTGATTCACAGGAGCTTTATCTTAAAAGCCTTGAAGCGCTCGGAATAGAAACAAAAAAGCATGATATAAGATTCGTGGAAGACAATTGGCAATCACCGACGCTTGGAGCATGGGGTCTTGGATGGGAAGTTTGGCTTGACGGAATGGAAATCAGTCAGTTTACCTATTTTCAGCAGGTTGGCGGAGTTAATCTTGATCCCATATCATGCGAGCTGACATACGGGACAGAAAGAATTGCGATGTATCTTCAAAAAAAACAGTCGGTATTTGATATCAAGTGGAGTAAAGATTACAGTTATGGAGATATTCATATTCAGGATGAAAAGGTATACTCAAAATATAATTTTGAGACAGCTGACATTGCTATGCTTTTCAGGCTTTTTAACGAATATGAAAATGAAGGATTAAGACTGATTGATGCCGATCTTGTGAAACCGGCTTATGATTGCTGCATAAAATGTTCTCATCTGTTCAATCTCCTTGATGCCAGAGGAGCAATTAGCGTTACCGAAAGAACCAACTACATAAGACGTGTCAGAAAACTTGCCATAAGTACGGCTCAGAAATATGTGGAGCCGGAGGCGTAAATGGAGCTGTTTTTGGAAATATTGACTGAAGAATTACCGGCAAGTGAAGTTATCGGTTTTGAAGATGCCGGCAGGGACTATTTCAAGAATCTGTTTGAAAAAAATGACATAGAAGCCGATTCGGTAAAATTTTATTTTACTCCCAGAAGAATAGTCTTATCAGCCGAGCTCCAGCCGTATAGAAAAAAGATAAGCAAACTGATTAGAGGTCCGCGTTCTCCCCTTAAGATAGAAGGAGAATTCTCAAAGACGGCGGCCGGTTTTGCTAAAGGACTTAAAATTGACCCGAATACGCTTACGGAAAAGGACGGCAGTATATGGGCCGAGAAGGTAACGGGCGGAGAACCTGTGGAACCGTTCCTTGCAAATATTATCGTTAGCTTTATCAACGGATTTCCGTTTAAAAAACGAATGCGATGGGTAGGAGAAGGTATTACATTTGCGAGACCTGTGCATCAGACGGTTTGTATTTATGCGGGAAAAAAGCTGGATCTTCAGATTAAGCATATACCGACCGTATTGTCTACAGCCGGACACAGATTTCTTGCACCTAAACCATTCAAGGTAGATAGTTTCAGGCAGTATAAAGAACAGCTAAGAGAAAGAAAGGTTATTTTAGAAAACGAAGAAAGAAAAAAAATGATCGAGGAATCTTCTATCGAAATAGCAAGACAATTCGGAGGAGAACTGCTTAAGGATGAGGAGCTTGTGCAGGAGAATGCGGCTCTCGTTGAACATCCGTTTGCAGTCGGAGGAAATTTTCACAAACTGTTTCTAAGGCTGCCGAAAGAGGTTCTCATTACATCAATGAAGAATCACCAGCGTTTTTTTGCAATGACCGATTCGGATGGAGAGCTTATGCCCTATTTTGCAGCCATATCAAATATTCCTCAATCGCATATTGTAAGAGAAGGATTTGAGAAAGTGCTGGCTGCCCGCTTTACGGATGCACTCTTCTTTTTTGATGAGGATAGAAAGATTCCGTTTGAGAAATTTGGAGAGAAATTATCAAAAATTATTTTTCATAAAGCACTGGGTTCGGTTGCGGAGCGAGTAAAACGTATTGAAAAGATTGCTCTCTTTATATCAAAAATCGCTTTCATGGGAAAAATCGAATATATCGGCAGAGCCGCCAGGCTTTCCAAGAATGATCTTGTCACCGAGATAGTTGGAGAATTTCCGGAGCTTCAGGGGATAATGGGAAGAATATATGCGGAAGGTGAGCACAAAGAGGTTGCGCAGGCAATTGAAGAGCAATATCTTCCCAAGGGTGCCGGATCTCCAATTCCTGAAACTGAAATCGGAATTGTTTTGGCATTGGCGGAAAAGTTTGAGCTTTTGACGTCTATCGGTTCGGTTGAAATGCCGACCGGAAGTACAGACCCGTATGGACTTAGAAGAGCGGCAATCGGCATCATCAGGATTTTGCTTGACAAAAAGATTGATATAAATATAGATGAAATTTTTGATTTTTCGTACGATATTTTAAAAAGTGAAAAGAAAAATGATGCCAATAAAATAAAACAGTTTTTTAACGAACGCCTTAAGGTTATTCTCACCGGTATTGGTATAAACTATGATATTATCGATGCGCTAAGCTGCCGTCCGATCAGTGAAGGAAAGGCGGCAAACTGTTTTGACAGCTACCGCAGGGCAAAGGCAATAGAACAGTTTCTCAAAACAGGCAAAGATAAAGCGCTTCTTTTTAAGAGAATTGCTCATATTGTTCCCAAAGATTTTGTACCCTCTAAAATCAGGCATGACCTGTTCTCAGATTTGGAAAAAGAGGTTTACGATAACTACGAAACAATTAAAGAAAAATTTGAGCTTAACCAGTCAAAAAAAGAGTATTTATCGAATATGAATGTTTTGGCCGGTTTATCAGACATTATAGATCGATTTTTCAATAATGTTATGGTTATGGATAAGGATCCTGTTCTGAGAAACAACAGATTAACAATTCTCTACGGACTCAAGCAGCTTCAGGATCAGATTGCAAACTTTGAGTTAATTAATATATAGGAATATAGGAGAATTTATGCCGCTTAATATAAAAGAAGAAGGAGTAGGGCTTACATTTGAAGATGTGCTGCTTCTTCCCAGCTATTCTGAGATTATGCCGAGTGATGTTGATTTGTGTGTGTCAATTGGGGAAGGATTGAGATTAAGCACTCCGATAATTTCTGCCGCCATGGATACGGTAACTGAATATGAGATGGCTATAAGTATGGCGAGAGAAGGCGGTTTTGGAGTTATACATCGCAATATGTCGATTGATGAACAGGCATTTCAGGTTGAGAGGATAAAAAAAAGCGAGAGCGGCATGATTATCGACCCTATAACGGAAAAGGAAGACGCGCCAATCAGCAAAGCAATTGCAATTATGAAGCAGTATCATATATCCGGTGTGCCAATTACGAATGAGAGCGGCAAACTTCTTGGAATTATAACAAATAGAGACATAAGATTTGAGAGAAATTACGATGTTCCTATAAAGGATGTCATGACAAAGTCTCCGCTTGTGACTGCTCCGTTTGGAACAACGCTGGAAGAAGCGATAGGCTATCTGAAAAGTCACAAAGTTGAGAAACTGCCTGTGGTGGATGAGAACTATCATCTAAAAGGACTGATTACCATAAAAGATATTAATAAGAGGGAAAAATACCCTAAGGCTTCAAAAGATTCACATGGCAGATTAGTTGCTGCAGCTGCTGTCGGAGTTTCCGATTATAAAGAACGCGCAAAGCGGCTTGCGGACGCCGGAGTTGACATTCTCGTTATTGATTCTGCTCATGCCCATTCAAAAGGAATATTGTATATAACCGGTTATCTTAAAAATACTTACCCGGAAATTATTATCGTAAGCGGAAATGTTGCAACCGCCGAAGGAACAGAGAGTCTTATTAAAGCCGGATGCGACATAATTAAAGTAGGTATCGGTCCCGGATCAATCTGTACGACACGAATTGTGGCCGGCGTAGGTGTGCCGCAGCTTAGTGCAATAAACAAATGTGCAGAAACGGCGGCAAAATATGGAAAAAAGATAATTGCCGACGGAGGAATAAAATATTCGGGAGATGTCGTTAAGGCATTTGCTGCAGGAGCCGACATTGTGATGTTGGGCAACCTTCTTTCCGGAACGGAGGAGAGTCCGGGAGAATCTGTAATATATCAGGGAAGAAAATACAAGACATATAGGGGAATGGGATCGCTTGGCGCCATGAAACAGGGAAGCGACCGCTATTTTCAGGAAGACAAAAAGAAGCTCGTGCCTGAAGGCATAGAAGGAAGAGTGCCGTACAAAGGAACGGTAAGTGATGTGATGTTTCAGCTCACAGGCGGCGTGAAAGCGGGAATGGGTTATGTAGGTGCCGATTCAATAGATAAACTCAGACAAGTTGCAACGTTTGTCAGAATAACAACCGCCGGGCTCAAAGAAAGTCATGTTCATAATGTAATTATTACAAGAGAGGCGCCGAACTATCAAATATAATAAAAACAGCAGTAAATTCCGCTATGCGTTAATTAGGTATAACGCTATTTTGATAGTTGTGGCGGGGCTGTTCATATTTTTATTTTCCCCATCAGGTTCTTCTTCCATTGATGTTTATTTTTCTCCTAATGATCATGTCAGAACCCATATAATCGGTGCGCTTGATAAGGCAAGAGCAAGTGCGGATATCGCGATGTTCAGCTTTACCGATAGACCTCTTGCGCAGAAAATAATAAAGTTATCGAAACAGAAGGTAATCGTTAGGGTGCTTTTGGACACTAAGAATGCCGTCGGCAATTTATACAGCAAGGCGAAATATCTAACTAATCATGGGGTAAATGTAAAATATGCAGCCGTAATCTCGCTTTATGGTGTAGATGGAATTATGCACAACAAATTTGCCGTAATAGACAAAAAAACCGTTCTTACCGGTTCTTACAACTGGACTGCATCGGCAAATTCAAGAAATAATGAAAATATGCTTATTATTCATAATAAGCGAATTGGAGCACTTTACGAGAAAGAGTTTGTCCGGTTATGGAAAAACGGAACAAAAGAGATTAAACGGAAAAAACCCGATGTTATAAAAACAAAAGAACAGATAGAAAATCATATAGGAAAAATCGTTATTCTTGATGGTGCAATAAGAAGAATCAGAAAAGGCCGAAGAGCCTCATTTGTCTATCTTAAAAATATAGGACGCTTCAAGATAGTTGTTTTTAATAGGGAAGATGTTCAATGGAAAGCCGGCGACAGCGTAAAATTTCTTGTTTTAATAGAAAAAAGCAACAGGTATGGACTTGAAGGAATATTCCAGCAACAGTAGCAATGAAAAACTTTTGAGGCTTCTGGATGCAAATTTCAACAGAGCAAGAGAAGGAATGCGTGTTATTGAGGATATTTACCGCTTTTGTTATGAAAGTCAGCAAGAGAATATTCTGATTCTCAAAAAATTCAGACATAGTCTGACCGAATGTGAAAAGGAGTATAGAATCAGGCTGCCTCTGCTTCAGTCAAGAGACACCGAAAACGACTGCGGTACCGAAATAACACTGAAGGATGAGGTCTCAAGGGCCGGGTTGAGCGATGTTAGTGCCGGTAATTTTAAAAGGGTTGAAGAATCGCTCAGAGTTATCGAGGAGATAGGAAAACTTTTGCTGCCGAAATTGACTATAAAAATAAAATCTCTACGATACGGTTGTTATGAAATTGAAAAGTCTCTTGCTAAGGAGGAGAAGTGATCGCAATAGGACTTATAAGAAAGAATATTGACTATGTTAAAAAACAGATAGAGAAACGCTTTCACTACAAAATTGATTGGGACCGAATTGTTGAGCTTGATAAAGAGTTTCTTGAGATAAACGGGACGCTTGAACAACTTCAGCATAAGGCTAAAGTTAATGCAAAGCTGTTTAAGCGGGTTGCAGGCGACAGGAAAAAGATTGATGAGTTGAAACAAAACAATAAACAGATAAAAGAGCAGATCAGGCAGATAAAAGAGCAGGCAGTGTCAAAAAAGGCTGTACTTAAAGGGCTGCTTATGGAGATACCTAATCTGCCCGATGAGACGATTCCGGTCGGTAAAGATGAGTCGACAAACCGAGTAGTAAAAAAGTGGGGAGAACCGACCGTATTTGACTTTAAACCAAAAAATCATTGGCAGCTGGCGAAGCAGCTTGGAATGCTTGATTTTGATAGGGCTGCCAAACTTTCGGGAAGCAGATTTGTGGTGCATAAAGACAAGGGAGCGAAACTTGAAAGATCGTTGATAAATTTTATGCTTGATATTCATTTGAAGCAAGGTTATCAGGAGATATTGACGCCGGTTCTTGTAAAGGCGGAGGCACTTATGGGTACCGGGCAGCTTCCTAAATTTATAGATGATCTTTACCGAACCGATGATGAACTGTTTCTTATACCGACTGCAGAAGTGACATTGGTCAATCTTCATGCAGGTGAAATAATTGAGGCGTATGATCTGCCTATTAAATATCAGGAGTATTCTGTGTGCTTTAGAAAGGAGGCGGGATCATACGGAAAGGATGTAAGGGGAATTATACGCCAGCATCAATTTAACAAAGTGGAGCTTGTAAAATTCTGCAGGCCTGATGAATCCGATAGCGAGCTTGAGCTGCTTGTGAAGGATGCGGAAAGTGTACTTCAGGCGTTGGGCATTGCATATCGGGTGATGGAATTATCAACAGGCGACATCGGATTTTCTGCAAAAAAAACATACGATATAGAGGTATGGCTGCCGGGAGAAAATCGTTATCGGGAGATTTCCTCATGTTCAAATACAGGTGATTTTCAAGCAAGACGGGCGAAAATAAGATACAGGGAGAACGGAGAAAATCGTTTCGTGCACATATTGAACGGGTCCGGTCTTGCAGTTGGTAGAACGCTGGTTGCAGTAATAGAAAATTATCAGCAAAAGGATGGCTCAATAAAGATTCCCGAGGCTTTGATCTCATATATGGGAAGCGATATTATCCCTTGAAAAAGCGGTTTTTCTAATATAAACTAAAGGCTCCGGAGAGGTGGCCGAGCGGCTGAAGGCGCTCGCCTGCTAAGCGAGTATAGGATTACTCCTATCGCGGGTTCAAATCCCGCCCTCTCCGCCAAATACAGGGAGGAGTGGCCGAGTGGTTGAAGGCGGCGGTCTTGAAAACCGTTGTGGGGACCTCTCCACCGTGGGTTCGAATCCTACCTCCTCCGCCATCATCATTCAACAGTTTGTCTTATGTCTTATTATATCAGCTATTATATACAATTCGGGATTTTTCTTTGATGATTATATGCAACTTCCAGCCTTTCATAACTACTATACTGGAACAGGTCTGGTACCTATCTGCGGAGTGATCTCATTATGTTATTTTAATCAATCTTTCAACGGCAAGCATCAAATCATCGATGATATCCTGTCTTCCGGCATTTATCTCAGGTTTTACGCAGCTTTTAAAATGTTCCTGAAGGAGTCTTATCGCAACCTGATTAATTGCCGATTTAATCGCAGAGATCTGTACAAGAATTTCGTTACAGTTTCGTTTCTCCTGCAGCATCTTTGAAATACCTCTTACCTGACCTTCTATTTTTGAAAGTCTGCTTTGAAGATTTTCAATACTTTTATCAGAAAGATACGGCTTGCAGCTGCTGTTATTAGTATTCATTATTTATTGCTTCATACTTATTCAGCTCGGTATTAGCACCATTTGTATTGCCAATCCTGAACTTAATTGCTGCCTGTACAATTTGCACCTTAATAAGATCTGCATGCGTGCCTGTCTGTGCGGGCAGGCAAATTTGGGCTTTCAATTAAGCACCCTGAACTAATAGAGGTGTTCTTAAGTGCCTATATTCCATGATGAAAGGTATCGCTCCTGCTCTTTTGTAAGTGTGTCAATTGTTATTCCCATTGCTTTAAGCTTTAGAGATGCCACCTTGTTGTCAATTTCAGTCGGAACAATGTATACCTTATGTTCCAAATCTTTGTTCTCATTTAAATATTGAGCCGAAAGTGCCTGATTGGCAAAACTCATATCCATAACTGAGGAGGGATGTCCTTCTGCTGATGACAGATTAACAAGTCTTCCGTCAGCCAGTAGATAGATTTTTCTACCATCAGACATGCGATATTCATCAAGGGCAGGGCGAATGTTTCTTGCTGAGACAGCGGTTTCCTTAAGCAATTTTGTATTTATTTCACTGTCGAAATGACCTGAATTTGCCAGCATTGCCCCATTTTTCATCTTTTCCATTGCTTCTTTATCAATCACATTTATATTTCCCGTAACTGTTACAAAAAAATCTCCTATTGCCGCAGCTTCATTAATCGGCATAACAGAGAATCCGTCCATAGCCGCCTCGAGCGCTTTAACCGGGTTTATTTCGCACACAATAACTTTTGCGCCCATCCCTTTTGCTCTCATCGACATTCCTTTTCCGCACCATCCATATCCCGAAACCACAAAGCAGCTTCCGGCAATCAGCCTGTTTGTTGCGCGCAGTATACCGTCAAGGGTAGATTGTCCTGTGCCGTAGCGGTTGTCGAACAGATGTTTTGTCTCGGCCTCATTAACCGCTATAACCGGTACTTTAAGTGCTTTGTCTTTCTCCATACTTTGAAGTCGTATTACTCCGGTTGTGGTTTCTTCCGTGCTGCCGAGCATTGTTTCGGTTAGATTCTGATGTTTGGAGTGGATCAATGATATAAGATCTCCTCCGTCATCCATAGTGATGTTCGGCCTCATTTCAAGAATCGATTCAAGGTGCCTGTAATAAGTTTGCCTGTCTTCTCCGTTGATTGCGAAAACAGGTATTCCGTCTTCGATAAGCGCGGCTGCAACATAATCTTTTGTTGAAAGCGGATTTGATGCCGCGAGTCCTACGACGGCTCCTCCGGCTTTGAGTGTTCTCATGAGAGCGGCAGTTTCTGTGGTAACATGGAGGCAGCATCCTATTTTTACTCCGTCAAGCGGCCTTCTCTTTTCGAAATCATTTTTTATATTTTTCAGAACAGGCATACTCATCTCTGCCCATTCAATCATCAGTTTTCCTTTGCCGGCAAGACCGACGTCTTTTATATCATAGTTCATAACAGTTTTTTCCTTATTATATCTGTCATATCGGTTTTCTCCCAGCTGAACTCCGGAAGCTCTCTGCCGAAATGTCCGTATGCAGCGGTTTTTTTATAGATAGGTCTCAAAAGGTCAAGATGCTCGATGATTTCTTTCGGCGTCAACGGAAATACTTCCTGAACCATCTTTCTGATCCTGTCTTTTGGAACCTTTGAGCTTCCATATGTGTGAACCATAAGAGACACCGGTTCAGATACACCTATTGCATAGGCCAGCTGTATCTCACATCTTTTGGCGATGCCTGCAGCTACAATGTTTTTTGCGATATATCTGGCAATATAGCTTGCCGAACGATCAACCTTTGTCGGATCTTTTCCGGAAAAACAGCCTCCTCCGTGAGACCCCACACCGCCATAGGCATCAACAATAATTTTTCGTCCGGTCAATCCGGTATCCGCCTGGGGTCCTCCAATGACAAAACGTCCGGTTGGATTTATATAAATTTTCATATTCTCATCGGCCATTTCAGGGGATATTACATAATCTATAATCTCTTCCTTAACATCATGCTTCAGCTGATCCATGTCAACTCTCGGGCTGTGCTGAGTTGATATTACTACGGCTGTAACCTTATCCGGCATACTGTTATTGTATCTTACGGTAACCTGAGTTTTTCCATCAGGCCGCAGATACGCAAGCAGTCTTTCTTTTCTTGCCTGTGCCAGTCTCATAGCAAGTGAATGGGCGAGAGATATAGGCATAGGCATAAAATTTGGCGTCTCATCGGTTGCATAGCCAAACATCATTCCCTGATCACCTGCTCCAATTTCACCGGCTCTGTTTACACCCATTGCAATATCGGGTGATTGCGGGGTTATTGCCGATAAGACGCCGCATGTGCGATAATCAAACCCGTAGGTAGGATCTATATATCCGATCTCTTTTATCGTATCTCTTGCGATATCGGCTATTGAGACATATGAACTGGTTGTTATTTCTCCTGACAAAAAGACAATGCCCCTTGAGAGCACTGTTTCGCAGGCGACCCTGCAGTTTTTATCATTTTTTATAACCTCGTCCAGTACGGCATCGGATATTTGATCCGCTACCTTGTCCGGATGCCCTTCCGTTACAGATTCGGAAGTAAAATAAAATGTTTTTGACATATAAAACTCCTTTTACTTTATTGACAAAATCAACCTTTCTTATAGCATATCTAAAAATGATATAACTGTTTTGGTGCCGAAGGCCGGAATTGAACCGGCACGGGGATAATCCCCACTAGATCCTGAATCTAGCGCGTCTACCTGATTCCGCCACTTCGGCAACAGTTCTATTTATAATAACGGAGGAGCAAGTGTCAAGCGAAAAAATTGAAAATCTTAGAGATACAAAAAAGTTTTGTTTTGGGTGCGGCATAAAAAATCCTATTAGTCTGAAACTTAAATTTAGTTTTGACGGGGAAATCTGCAAAGCTGAATTTACTCCGAAAGAATATCATCAGGGTTTTGACGGTGTGGTGCATGGGGGTATTACCGCAACTCTTCTGGATGAAGCGGTTGCAAATCTGTTTTATCAAAAAAACAGGATTGCTATGACTGCGGAGCTTGCGATTAGATATCATCAGCCGCTTAGGGTCGGAAAGAAATATTATATAACTGCAGAAATAGAGAAGAAGCGTGGAAAGATTACATACTCGACAGCGTATGTGTATGATGAGGCCGGAAACAAGATGGCAAGTTCTAAGGCAAAACAGATAGAGATTGAAGATGGCGGATAAGATTGTTTTTGAAGATGCTTTGTCGAGAATCGAAGAAATAGCAAATCAATTAAACAGCGGAGATGTAAAGCTTGATGAAGCATTGAAGCTGTACAAAGAGGGAGCCGATCTTTCACGTATCTGTCTGTCTAAACTTAAAGAGGCTGAAGAAGAGATAAAAACAGTAGAAATTCCCAATGAAAACGACGACAAAAAATAGATCTGAAAAATTAAATCTATTTATAAAAGACAGAATTGCGGCGGTTCCTCAAAATAAGTTGAAGGAAGCAATGCAATATGTAATTCTGCAGGGCGGCAAGCGACTGCGCCCTCAGCTTTGTTGGGAAACTGCTTCGCTGTTCGATGCAGATGAAGAAGAAATAGTGCCTGTAGCTGCAGCGATTGAATATATTCACACATATTCACTGATTCATGACGATCTTCCAAGTATGGATGATGATGATACGAGAAGAGGCATTCCTTCACTGCATAAAAAATTCGGAGAGGCTACTGCAATATTGACGGGAGATGCGTTTTTGACCGATGCTTTTTATATTTTGGCAAATAGCCGAATTGATGCCGGTGTACTTAAAAATATTGTGCTGACAATAGCGGCGGCGGCAGGTTCAGGCGGAATGGTTGAGGGTCAGATTAGTGATGTATTGATTAATAAATATGATATTGGTGAAGAACAGCTGATAAAGATTGCACTAAAAAAAACCGGAGAGCTTATCAAAGCGTCCGTATTGTCAGGAGCGCTGATCGGCCGTATCGATAAAATTAAACTTGGGCTGTTGAATCGTTACGGCGGTGCGGTTGGGCTCGCATATCAAATTTCCGATGATATTAAAGATATAAAAAAAGACAGACTGAACATTGCATCTTTTATGGGTAAAAAACGTGCAATAGGACGGACTGAAGAGCTTTTGGAAAAAGCAGAGGATTGTTTGAGAAAACTCAAAATTGAAAATGGATTTTTGATCCGTTTTACAGAGCTAATCAGAAACAGGCTGGAGGAATAATGAGAGCTAAATCAATAAAGAGAAAAACATCCGAAACCGATATCGCCATAAGTTTGAATCTTGATGGAAAAGGAATCTGCAGTATAAAAACAGCTATAGGATTTTTTAACCATATGCTTGAAGCATTTACCAGACACAGCGGGTTTGATCTTTCTATTGAAGCATCCGGAGATATTCAAACCGGAGCTCATCATCTTGTTGAAGATGTTGGAATTGCACTTGGAAGACTTTTCCGCTCTCTCTGTGCAGATTCGGAAGCAATAAGCAGATATGGATTTTTTATTCTCCCTATGGATGAGGCTGCCGTAGTTTCAGCAGTTGATATTAGCGGACGAGGCGGACTTTATTTGAACGGATATGATATAAAAGGAAAGATAACTGATTTTGACCTCGATCTTGTACCTGAATTTTTCAGAGCATTTGCTCTTAATGCTGAAATTACCCTTCATATCAAGATTGAATCCTCAGGGAACAAGCATCATGTTGCGGAAGCTATATTTAAATCCGTGGCCCACAGCCTGCAGATTGCAAGCAGACCGCTTTCAGGCATGGTTTTATCTACAAAAGGTATGATTTTTAACGATAATGAAACCACTGCACAATAAGCGTCTTCACAACTTTATCGGGTTTTTTCCACAGGCAAAACGAACTTCTGCAGAACTAACCGGTTGGTTCAAAGAAGTTCAACGCAGCGTACGGGAAACATAATAAAGCCCGCAGGGAAACCAAATAACCGGCAATCTTTAAGAAATTACAATTTTCAAGCTGACCGGTTAACCCTTCAAATTTTAATTTTTAAATCTCGCCGGCTCTTTGGTTTCTGTGGAAGTACTTGTTGTGCAGTGGTCTCATAATTAGTGAAAATTTCTGTAATATGCTGCTCATCTTTTTATTTACTTTGGACAGATAAAGATTGAATAGCCTCAAACTTTTTTTCGCAACTGTAGGCTGCAAGATGAATCAGGTTGATACCGAATGGATGAGGGAACAATGTGAGAGCAGCGGTATCTTTGTCGCGAATGATCTTAGAAGTTCCACAATTGCCGTTATCAATTCGTGTGCTGTTACAAGCGGAGCAGAGAAGGATGTTGCCAGATGGGTTAGAAAGGCGGTGAATGCGGAAAAGGACGTAATTGTTGCGGGGTGCATCACAAAAGATTATGCCGACAAGCTAAGAGAAGAATATGGTGTTTCGGCGTTTCTCTTTGGAGGAGCCAGAAAAAGAATTGTGACTGCTTTGAGGCAGATTGCATCAGGGTCGGATGTTCAGCAATGGACTGAAAATGCCGATTTGAAGTTCTCCGGCATAACCGGTATGAAGGGGCGAACAAGAGGATTTCTAAAAATTGAAGAAGGATGTTCCGGCAGCTGCAGCTATTGCATAATTCCGGTTGTACGAGGTAGAAAGATTATAAGCAGACCGATTGAGATGGTAATAGATGATGTAGAAAATCTTTTATCGGGCGGTTATAGAGAGATCGTTCTTTCCGGCACCGACATCGGCTCTTATGGAAAGGACTTGGGGACTTCTCTCTATGAGCTTCTAAGACAGCTGATTGCCATTGATAAGGAGTTCAGAATAAGAATAAGCTCAATCGGTATAACCGCCTTAGACAGAGATCTAATATCACTTTTGGACAGTGTTAAGATATGCAGACATCTTCATATATCTCTTCAGAGCGGATCGGACAAAATATTATCTCTAATGAGGAGACCGTACAATACGGCTGTGTATAAAAAAAAGATAGAAAACCTTATAAATAAGATACCTGATATTGCAATTGGGACAGATATAATTGTGGGATTTCCCGGTGAAGATGATAAAGAATTTCTCAAAACCGTCTCTTTTGTCATGGATATGCCGTTTGTATATCTTCACCCATTTTCTTATTCGCCCAGGAAAGGCACTAATAGTTACGATCAGCCCTTTGAAAAATCGGCTCAAAAAAAGCGCGTGAAACTTCTTAAGGGTATTGTAAATAAAAAAAACATCAAATATAGAAAGCAGTTTTTGGGCAAGCAGGTAAGAATATTGGCTGAGGATGAACACAGCGGCAGAACAAGCTACTATTTTCCGGTTTTTCTGCAAGACCGCTTAAAAAGAGGAAATTTTTATGATACTACCATCTGCAATGTGACCGATCATGATACCGGAGCTGCTATTTTATGAATAACTATATCAAATTTTTTGGAACGGCAGGAGGGAGATTTTCGGTATTTAATCAAATACGCGCCTCAGGAGGTATCTGGCTCTCTCTTTCGGGAACAAATATTCTTGTTGATCCCGGACCCGGCAGCCTGATCAAACTGATTGAGTCCGGAAGGTCTGCAAGAGACATTGATGCGGTCTATCTTTCGCATCGCCATCTTGATCATTCTGCTGATATCAACAGTATTGTTGAATCTATGACAAGCGGCGGAAGAAAACATCACGGTGCTGTTTTTGCTCCTGATGATGCATGGGATGATGACCCGGTGATATTGAAATATAATAGAAACAACTATGACAATATCAGAACCGGCACCGGAGGAACATGGTCGGTGGGTAATATAAAAATTTCAACTCCGCTAAAGCTTATGCATCCTGTAGAAAATTTTGCGGTTCGATTTGATGGAAATTTGTGCTCCGTCGGTTATATTTCGGATACACTCTATTTTGAACCCTTAAAAAAAGTTTTTACCAATATTGATATATTGATAATAAATACCGTGTTTGTTCATTCAAGAGAAAATATATATCATCTTTCTGTTAATGATGTTATACCTATTGCATTGACAGTAAAACCGAAAAAGGTTGTTATCACGCACTTCAGCACAGAAGTACTCAGGGAAGATCCCGACAAAATAGCTTCCGAACTGTCTAAATTTGGAATAGAGGTAATAGCGGCGTATGACGGCATGCAGCTAAAGATAGATGAGATATAAAAAAGTACTTCTAATTATCAATCCTTTTTCGAGACGATTCAGCGAATCTATGCTAAAAACAGTTACCGACAATATAAGAAAAAGAGGCATTGATCCGGTTATTGAAATTATAGGCGAACATAAAAATGATAATAACATAGAAGATTACGATCTTGTGCCGGTATATGGCGGTGATGCCGCTGTTAATTTTGCCGTAAATCTTTTGGCCGGCAAAAAGTCGGCCCTTCTTGTGCTGCCTTGCGGAACAAGTGATGTTTTTGCCCTGGAAGCCGGAATTCCAAGAAATCCCGTAAAGGCGTTACAGCTGATTGATGGCGGTGTTGAAAAAAGAATAACTTTGGGTAACGCCAACGGACACTATTTTGCTCAAATGGCAGGTATCGGACTTGATGCGGCCGCAGTACGTATGGTTGATGAGCGATTAAAACGGTTAACGGGAAAAATTGCATATATTGCATCTGCTTTGGGCTGTCTCAAGTTAAACAGCAGAAAGATTGAGTTTATTGTTGATGGCAGAAAGATCAAGGGATATTCTGCAGTTATAGGGAACGGAAGGCGATACGGAGGCTGGTTTTCAGCCACTCCCGACGCCGACCTGTTTTCTGATACGCTTGATGTCGCAATATTTAAAAAGAGATTTGTTCTAAAATATATGGCGGCTATAATGTTATCTAAAAGATCGAAAGATGCTGTCTATCTAAAGGCAAAGAATATTATTATAAATCAATCCGGTGCGGATGTGCATGTTGATGGTGACTGGATAGGCAAAACGCCGTTTAGTATAAGAGTAGAGCCTGAATCATTAACCGTATTAATGCCGAAGTTAATCGGATAATGGAGAACACTCTAAAGGAGAAAATCATATGAGGTTTGCATTTATTCAGCTCAATCCTACAATTGGGGACTTGGAAGGCAATTATAAAAAGATAGCTTCGGCTTTGAACTCTTTGGAAGACAAGGCGGATCTGGCGATTTTGCCCGAAATGTCGCTTTTGGGCTATCCGCCTAAAGATCTTTTAGAGCGTCCTGAGTTTGTTGATGCAATTGATGAATATATTTCTAAAATTCTTAAATTATCGAAGAAATTAGCGGTTGTTCTCGGAGCCGTAAGAAAAAATACTCATGCGGGGCGATCTTTATTTAACAGCGCATTTTTTCTCCATAACGAAAAGATATGCCATATACATGATAAAATGCTGCTTCCATATTATGACGTCTTTGATGAAAATCGCTATTTTGAGCCGGGAAACATGCTGTCGATTTTTAAGTTTATGGGCAAAAAAATTGCGCTAACGGTTTGTGAGGATATTTGGGCTAAAACCGAGCTGCTTGGATTCGCGGGCAGATACAAAACCGACCCGCTTTCAGAAATTAAACCGGGTTCGATCGATTATTTGATAAATATTTCGGCATCACCTTTCAGCAAAAAGAAGTTTGACGGCAAAATGAAAGTCTTCTCCAAACTTACTCAAAAGCTGGAAACAACATTGATTTATGTCAACACTGTGGGAGCCAATGATGAGATTGTATTTGATGGAAGAAGTTTTGTTATTGACAACGGCAGGCCGGTAAAAATCTGTCCGGCATTTAAAGAAGGTTGCTTCATATACGATTCGGATAAATCGGAGACTGTATCGCTTAAGCATACGGAAATTGAAGATATCTATAATGCGCTGATTCTCGGATTATCCGACTACTGTAGAAAAACCGGTTTCGGAAAAGTACTTGTGGGGCTGTCCGGAGGCATAGACTCAGCTGTTACAGCTGCGATTGCGACGGCAGCTCTTGGAAGCGATAATGTAAAAGCCATTATGATGCCAAGCCGTTTTACGTCCGATGAAAGCACAAAAGATGCTAAGGCACTTGCAGAAAATCTTGAGCTTGAACTGTTTAATCTGCCGATTGAAGAAATCTTTACTCAGTTTTTATCTGTTCTCAATCCCATATTTGAGAATAAGACAAAAGAGATTACGAACGAAAATCTTCAGGCTCGCATAAGAGGCGTTCTTCTTATGGCTCTTTCGAACAATTTTGGATGGCTTTTGCTTTCTACAGGCAATAAATCTGAAATAGCCGTTGGATATACAACCCTTTACGGTGATCTTGCGGGAGGACTGGCGCTTATATCGGATCTTTATAAAACAGAGGTGTATCGGTTGGCAAATTTTTTAAATAGAGACAGAAATATTATACCTGAGAATATTATTAAAAAGGCTCCGTCCGCAGAACTTGCCTTTAATCAAAAGGATCAGGATACGCTGCCTGAATATGAAATTTTGGACAGAATACTTGAACTTTATCTTGAGGAGCTGAAGGTACCCAAAACGATCATTGATTCGGGTATGGATTCGGCTACAGTGAGAAAGGTGGTGGAGTTAGTTGACAGAAATGAATATAAGCGCCGCCAGGCTCCGCCCGGAATTAAAATAAGTGTTAAGGCGTTCGGCTACGGCAGACGCTACCCGATTGCAAAGAGCCATGGGAGATTTTAAGAAGAGATCAGGAAGATTCGTTTGCCCTCTTTTTTTTGTGAAAGGCAATCAAAATAAGAAAAGAAAGCCCAAAAATTCCCCAATATCCTGCATATAAGAAACTGTGTTGAAAGGCAAACGATAGTGAAAAAAGCTGTTTGACTCCTCCCAGCAGGATTTCTGCTTTCTGCATTGCCGCAGAGTGATTCATAATTACCGATGATAAATCTGCTATTTTTCTGAGCCAGTTTTCTGCGTATGCATAATTCTGCTGTATTCCCATCAGATCGTAATGCAAGGAGGCATTGGACTGAAGTGTATTAGTGGCAACGGCAGTTCCAAAAGATGCTCCGGTAAATCTAAGATATTGCTGCATATTAACCGCAATTCCCATTTTATCGGCAGGCATATCTCTTAACGCCAGTATGCTCACCGGTGCAAAGAATGCTCCCATAGCTATGCCCATTGGTATGAGATAGCTGATCGATTTTAACTCAGGTGTATAATAGTTCATCTGAGGTATCAGAAAAATTGTTGTGAATATATATATTGCCGCCGTAAAAGTCAGTACCTTGAGTGCGCCGATCTTATCTGAAATTGCTCCGGCAAAAGGAGCTGTGATAGCTATAAAAATTCCCATGAAGAACAAGTCGCGGCCGGCTTGGAATGTCGTCAGATGTTTAATATTTTCAAAGTAGAGAGGCGAAAGAAAGAAAATCTGATACAGTGAAAATCCCAATACGAAAAAAAATGTCAGCATCGAATATCTGTATTCGGGAATTTTGTAAACGGAAAAATCGATTAGCCGATTTTTGGAGTAGAACTCTGATGCGGCATAGAGCAAAAGAAAGATAATAGTTAGAAGGAGCAGGACAACGATATAACTTGACTGAAACCAGCCTTTCTGCTGACCTTTTGAAAGCAGAAGAAGCAGTGATACGGTAAATGATGATATAAACAGAAAGCTCGCATAGTTGAATTTTTTTGAATTGCTTGTGTTTTTTATAGCGGGAATATAGGCAAGAGAGATAGCTAAATCTATAATTCCAACCGGAACACCGATGAAAAACACCATGCGCCATCCCATATTATCTGTTACCCATCCTCCTATCAGAGGACCTATGGCAGGAGCAAAACTGACTCCAAGTCCATAAATACCCATAGCAAGTCCTCTTTTTCTCGGCGGGAATATCGTAAACATAATAGTCTGGGCAGTTGCGACTATCATGGCCTCTGCCGTACCCTGCAGCGCACGTGAGGCAATCATTGTTTCAAGCGTTTTGCTCATTCCGCACAAAATACTGGCCAGCGTAAAAAGTATAAGCCCGAAGACAAACACCGTCTTGTATCCATATTTCTTGGTTAGATGATTAACAAGCAGAAGACCGACTGCCGCACTCATCATATATCCGGTTATTACCCATTGAATTCCGTATAGATCTGTTGCAAGCGGTGCTATCATATCCGGAATGACAACATTGATGATTGTTGTGTTCAGGATTGCAAGAAATGTTCCCATCATAACTGAGACGGTAATCAGCCATCGTTCCGAATTCGAGATGGTCTTATAGATAGGTTCGCTCATTTTGAGCGTTTTATTTCAACTTCTCCGCTGAGTCCAACCTTTAGATCTGAGCTGTTTCCTTTTGTAATTTTAATTCTAATGCCGACTCTCTGAGAAACCTTTGTGAATTCTCCTGCTGCAATATCTCTTGGTACAAGTGAGAATTTGGCGGCAGTAGTCGGAAGAATCGATTCTACAATTCCTTGATATTTTCTATTCGGATATGCATCAATTGTTATATTTACAGGGTTTCCAACTTTTATGCCCTCAAGTTTTTGCTCCTCAAGAAGTGCATATACATAGATGGAGCGAGGATCTGTTATTGAGTAGACAAACATTCCGGGAGCCACAACCGAACCCACGTTCTGATATTTTTTTGCAATGATTCCATCAAACGGGCTATCGAGCTTGGTTTGAGAAATTCTGTAGACTATCGATTTTATCTGTTCATCTGTTGCCTTAATTTGGTTGCTCAGGGCAGCTATTTGAGCGCCGATTTCCTTAACACGCTTTTGTTCATTGTCGGCTGCTTTGAGCTTTTGTTTTGAAATGGGCATCGCAAGTTTTAATCCTTCTATTTTCTCTTTTAATGACAAAATCTCGTTTTTGGTAGATACAAGAGCAGTGCGGGCATCCTGATATTTCATTTTTGAGAAAGCGTGATGAATGTAAAGTGTTTTTGCTCTTATGAAATCACGTCTCACTTTTTTCAATATAGCCTCTTTGCTTTTAAGCATACTTATTGCCGACGCAATTTGAAAATTGGTTGATGAAACCGAAAGTCCGGCAATCTTTTTGTTAATTTGAATCGCACTTCTGATTCTTGCAAGACTTTTTTTAAGAGAGTCTTGTTTATCTTTAAGAGCATTCAGGTTGAAAACAGCTCTCTTTTTTGAATTTTGAAGTACTGTAGGGTCGATTTGTGCCAGCAATACTCCTTTTTTGACGACGTCTCCCTCTTCATAAGGCATTTTTATGATTTTGCCGCCGACAAGTTGAAACGAGAGATTGGTCAAGCTGTCTGATTCGGTAAACACAGCATCTGTAACCGCATAAACCATTCTGTGGTGAACATATCTGTAGCCAACTATCAAAAATAGTATGATTAGCGTAATTACTACTATTAAACCGATTCTTTTTTTCATAAACTCCTCTGCTTAAGAAATTCTTTAGGCCGGACTGCTCCCGGGCAAATTTATCCTGCAGACTTTTATCAGGATTATCATCTGCTACTCTTTTTTTTGTTTGGATTAATAAATAGCATCTCTATTGTTCCGTAAACGATTATCTCGAGCCGCAAATAGCAAATTTCTGTAAATTACCATATCTTTTGTTTTGATTTTACCATTTCTATCTTTTGTGATTGCCGTTGCCATAATCATCAGCTTATCAGAAGTTCTGCAATCTGAACAGCGTTCAATGCTGCACCTTTTCTTATCTGATCACCTACGACCCACATAGAGAGCCAGTTTTTACCATTTAAGTCCTGCCTGATCCTGCCTATCTCGCAGTCATCTTTACCGCTTGCAAAAAGCGGCATCGGATATATTGAATTTTCTGTATTATCTACGAGCCGCACTCCGGGAAATTTTTCAATAAGCTCTATTGCTTTTTCCGGTGTTATTTCGCCTTCAAACTCAACTGTTACCGATTCAGAATGTGCCCTGAATACCGGAATTCTGACGCATGTTGCGGAAATTTTCAAATCAGGATCATGAAGCATTTTTTTTGTCTCATCTGCCATCTTCATCTCTTCTTTAGTATAGTGGTTCGGCATAAAAATATCTACCTGCGGAATAACATTGAATAGAAGCTGATAAGGAAATTTATTTACTTTAATGTCTTTGCCTTCCGCCCAGCAGGCTGCTTGGTCAGAGAGTTCATTCATGGCTTTTAATCCTGCTCCGGAAGCCGCCTGATAACTTGACACAATAATTCGTTTTATTCTTGAATAATCGTAAAGGGGTTTCAGCGCCATTAACATTACTATCGTCGTACAGTTTGGATTCGCTATTATTCCTTTATGCTTAAACGCATCTTTGGAGTTGACCTCAGGTATCACAAGGGGAACATTATTATCCATTCTGAAGGCAGAACTATTGTCTATAACGATCGCTCCGGAAGCAACAGCTGCAGAGGCAAACTCTCTGCTTCTTGATGCTCCCGCTGAAAACAGAGCTATGTCGATATTTTCAAATGAATCTTTTTTTAATTCGTCTACCTTGTATGCTTTACCTTTGAAATTAATATATTTTCCTGCCGATCTTGAAGAAGCAAGAAGCCTCAGCTCTTTGATCGGAAAATTTCTCTCATCAAGAATTTTGAGTATTTCTCCGCCTACTGCACCTGTGGCTCCTGCCACTGCAACACTATAACTTTCTTTTTTCATAATTACACCTTCATTATCTCAAATACAGGATTGACAAAATAATATAACACCGTAATGCGGCATGTAAAGTGCTTGACAGCTATAAGCGCTAAATTATAATAAAGTAGTGGGCAACCATAATAAACTTAGGGGGAAAGTATGAGCAATATCTTCAAGAGTCTGCTTGTAGCTCTGTTTGCTATGTTACTGACGATACCGTCATTTGCATACAAATCTCAGTACAAGATGAGCATTGTTGTGGGACCAAAAGGTCCATGGGGTGAAGCGGCAACAAAATTTGCCAATTTGGTTAGGGAGAGAACCGACGGAAGGATAAGCATCAAACCGTATTTTGCAGGACAGCTTTTTGCCGGAAATCAAACAAATGAATTTTTGCTATTAAGGCGCGGGGTTGCCGATTTTGCACTCGGCTCAACTATTAACTGGTCGACGATAATAAAACCGTTAAATCTCTTTTCGCTTCCGTTCTTTTTCAAAAACTATCAGGAGGTTGATGCTGTAACCGGAGGTAGAACAGGAAAAAAACTCTTTGCGATATTAAGAAGAAAAGGCGTAATAGGTATCGGATGGGGTGAAAACGGATTCAGGGCGCTGACAAACAGCAAGCGGCCTATAAGAGTTCCGAATGATCTGAAAGGTTTAAAAATAAGAGTTGTAGGAAGCCCCATTTTTATAGATATATTCAGAGCTCTTGGCGCAAATCCAGTATCTATGAACTGGGCTGATGCAGTTCCCGCATTTCGCCAAAAGGTTGTGGACGGAGAAGAAAATCCGGTCAATGTTGTGATAATTCCTTATAAAGTTTATAATTTTCAACCTTATATAACGATTTGGCACTATGCGATTGATCCGTTGATATTAGGCATAAACAAAGCTGACTGGAGAAGCTTCAGCAAAAAAGACAGACGAATTTTGAAAAGAACTGCAAGAGAAGTTATGGATTGGGAAAAAATAAGGGCTCGCAATGGACTTGAAGGGAGCACAAAGGCGCTTAGCTATCTCAAATCGAAGGGAATGAAGGTAACGGTATTAACTGATTCTCAGCGTAAACTGTTCAAACAAAAAACTGCTCCGGTTATGCTGAAATGGACAAAAATTGTAGGGAAGAATATCGTAAAGAGTGCTGAAAAAGATATTGCAAAGCAAGAAAGATAGGGCACTCTGGTTTTTAAATAATTTAGAAGAGGTAAGCGGCGCCGTTATTCTGCTTCTGATGGTGTTGCTTGCCTTTCTTAATGTGCTGGCAAGATATCTGATTCATTATCCGCTGGCTTTTACCGAGGAACTCGAAACAAACGCTTTTGTTGTGATTACGCTTTTAGGGATCTCAGCCGGAATTAAAAGAAACACTCATATCAGAGTTCTTTTTTTGGTAAAGAAATTTCCACCGGTTTTGAGAAAATTATTGGAATTTGCAGCCGTTTTTCTGAGCTTGACTTTATTTTCAATACTTTTTTATGAAAGTTTAGGGCAGCTTTCCGATGAGATAGAACTTCAGGTTACTTCAAGTTCTCTCAATCTGCCCGAGTGGATCTATATTGCTTTTATACCGGTTTTATCGCTGCTTATAATCTTCAGAATTATTCAATCCGCACTTCGCACTGTCAGATGATATTTATTCTGTTTCTCTGTCTTATTGTGCTGGGTGTTCCGATAGCAGTCTCTTTGGGAGTAAGCGGTGTTTTCATAATTATCACTCATCATCTTGGAATAAGCATGCTTTCACCCAATTTTTATTCTAACATTGCCAAATTCCCGCTGCTTGCCATACCGTTTTTTATTCTTGCCGGAAAGATTATGGAAAAGGTTGGAATGGCTGAAAAGATTGTAGGTATAGCAGCTTTGTTAGGAAGATATATTAACCGTTCACTTTCGATCGTTGCCGTTATTGCCGGAATGTTCTGGGCGGCAGTTTCGGGATCCGGGCCTGCCGATACCGCAACACTTACATCTATCTTTGTCCCCGGAATGGAAAAATCAGGTTATCCGAAGCCGTTTTCTGCTGCCTTGATTGCTGCGAGCGGTTCGCTTGGTATTATTATTCCTCCGAGCATAGCGCTTATTATATATGGAGATATAACAAATACTTCCGTGGCAGCTCTTTTTGCTGCAGGTATTATTCCAGGTATTGTAGTCGGTCTGTTTCTTATGATAACATCTTATTGGGTATCAAAACGTTTCAAAATCACTGAGGAAATTCAAAAAGACCTGACTGTCAAAAAGTCACATAAAGGAGCTTTGTGGGCTATAGTTACGCCGTTTATTATAATGGGTGGAATATATGCCGGTATTTTCACTCCTACCGAATCTGCTGTAGTTGCCGTTGTCTATGGTCTTTTTGTGGGTACTTTTATTTATAAAAGCCTGACGTGGAAGCTTCTATACGATATTTTGGTAGAATCGCTTTTGAATAGTTCTATGATTATGGCCATTGTAGCGTTTGCAGGTATCATGTCATGGGCTGCTTCAACTGTAGGTACGATGGGCGCCATTACACATTTTTTTATTAGTTCGGTTCATTCAAGACTGGAAATGATAGGTATGATAAATGTGCTGCTTTTGTTTGCAGGAATGTTTCTTGATGCAATATCGATTTTTTATATTTTTTTACCAATATTTATACCCATAATGGGACAGTTTGGATTCAATCCTATCTGGTTTGGAATGTTGATGGTAGTTAATTTGGCAATTGGGCAGGTTACCCCGCCTATGGGAATCAATCTTTTTGTGGCATCCAGAATGGCTAATGTCAGCGTTGAAGATATTTCCAAATATGAGCTGTTTTTTATCGTAGCGGCGATTTTAGCTCTGACAATTCTTGTCTTTGTTCCGGAAATGGCGCTTATGATTCCAAAAATATTCCATTTATCTGCTTGACATCCAATTACTCCTGAATATATTAGGCACTGTTAATTGAGTGTTCCTCGGTAGCTCAGTTGGTAGAGCAGGCGGCTGTTAACCGCCTTGTCGGGGGTTCGAGTCCCTCCCGGGGAGCCAAAAAAGTGCCGGATACTTTGTAACCGGCATTAAACCGATGATCTTATACTTCCTTAAAAAATATTCCGCATCATTAGAGCCTGTTGAAAAACTCCCCTAACTTGCTTGCCTTGAACCATCAAAAATGGTATAATAGCAGTGGTTTTGGCAACAAAACCACTGCTATTATTTCTAATATCTTTCAAAGGAGTTATTTTACAATGATGGGAAAGAAGACAAAACAATCTCCTCTGTTTTACTATATCAATATAGGAGATATGATACCGGAGAATCATATCTTAAGATTGATAAACAAATATATTGATCTTTCTTTCATACGCAAAAAGACGAAGCATCTATACAGTAATACAGGCAGACCGTCTGTAGATCCTGAGGTTTTGATAAAGATGCTTCTTGTAGGTTATCTCTACGGCATAACATCAGAGAGAAGATTATGCGAAGAGGTAAGTATGCATATAGGATACAGATGGTTTATAGGTTTAAGTTTAGATGATAAGGTACCGGATCATTCTGTATTCTCCAAAAACAGACACAACAGATTCAAAGAGAGCGGTATATTCCAGGATATATTCGATGAGATTGTAAAAAGATGTATAGATAAAGGATTGATAAGTGCTGCTCATCTAAGTGTAGACGGAAGTCAGGTTAAAGCCAATGCATCAATGGACAGCATGGAACCTATAGTCCTCAAGATGAGCACAACTGAATATGCCAATACCTTGGAAAGAGAAAACAGAACAGATGAAGATGATTCCGATGCAGCAGATCCTCAAAGTAATATGAAACAAAAAAGCCTGCCTGTGCGTTGCACGCAGACAGGCAAAAAGATAGCCAATAAGACACATAGATCAAAAACAGACCCTGATGCCAGACTTGCAAGAAAGTCACACACAGCTGCTGTCTTATCCCATCTTGATAACTATCTTATGGACAATAAGAACAGAATTATAGTAGGAGTAAAAGCAAGTATACCCGGTAAGAAGGGTGAGGTTGACTCTGCTTTTGATATGATTAAAGAGTTTATCTTTAAATTCAAGATGAAGCCTGAAACCATAGGAGCAGATAAAGGCTACTGCTCCGGTGAGTTTATACACAACCTCCTCAGCTTAGGTATTACTCCCCATATACCGATAGTTGACTCAAGAGCTGCAAACGAGAGAGGAATATTTCCTATAGATAGATTCAGATGGGATGAGGAAAACAACAGATATATATGCCCGGATAATAAGATATTGAAATATCACGGTATAAATAAATCAAGCAGACAGTTTGTATGGCGTGCATCAATAAAAAGCTGTAAAGCCTGTCGACTCAAACAGGAATGTACAAAAGACAGAGCAAGATCGCTAAGCCGTCATATATATGAGGAGCAGATAAACAGAGTAAGAGGGCTTTCAAAAACTAAAGCCTACCTCACATCCATAAAAAAGAGAAAGACAATAGAGTCTCTATTTGGCGAAGCCAAAGAGCAGATGGGCTTAAGAGTATGTAAATTCAGAAGACGATGGAACATAGAAGAGCAGTTTCTTTTGACTGCCGCTATCCAGAACATAAAAAGAATGGTAAAGCTGCTCAATAAGAACAGAAATGATACAGTAGAAAACAGAATAAAGAGCAAGAACCAAACAGCATTGCCTGCCGGCAACGCTGTTTTCCGCTCCTTATTAACCTGCCGCAGAATTGCTTTGGTATTTATCAAAAAATATGCCTTTATTTGATAGCAGAAAATACAGAAAGAAGGGTTTTTCAACAGCCTCATTATAATTAAATCAGATAGGAAAGCTGTTTGATATGTATTATGCCGCCGTTTCTAAAGCTGTTGGGAGATTTGAAAAGAAGATCGAAGAAGACAGAACAGTTTCAGAAATGGACGAAACAATAGCAAAAGCATTGAAAAAAAGAGGAATGTCCAATGTTGTTGAGACAAGACTCCCCTATTTTAACAGAAAGCAGCAGCATAAGGGGGCACAATTCTCATACACAATATTCGGCAGCATTTCACCTTTAATTACCACATAACTTTACTTTCATTTTCAATCTTCTTTTTCGTATGGTTCTGCTCTGCTCAAAATAGGACATTATCATTTTGCTGCTACATTCCTTGACAAAAATAATTAGTTATGTTAGAATTTCAATTACGTAAGCTACCTAAAGGCTATAAACCATATTAATAAGGAGGTGATGCACCAACAAGTGAAAAGTAGTGATAGATGGTTAATTTATTGCACAGATGAATGATCATAGAGGAGGAAAAATGGGGGATAATGGTAAATGCTTGTGGCCTTTGTCGCCGGCACCAACATTTGATGAGGTATATCAGGGTGCGCCTGAGCAAGAAATAGAGTATAATCGTTTTCTTGAATCGGTGATGCATCCAAGAGAATCGGGCAAAAAGCCTGAAGCTCTCGATGGAATAAGAGTTCTTGACTGCTCAACAGGAATGATTATTGGGCATTGGGCATCCTCAATGCTTTCAGAGCTTGGAGCTGAAACAATACAAATTGAGCCTCCAGAAGGCGATGAACTGCGGAAACTCACACCTTTTGGAAGAAAAGATTGGTATTTCAAGGACAAAGAACGTGGAGAAGAGATTGGAATGCATTTTCTTCATGAAATGAGAAACAAACAGTCTATAACATTGAACCTCGAAACAGAAAAGGGGAGAGAGATTCTAAAAAAACTTGCTCTAAAAGCTGATGTTTTGATTGAAAATGCAGCACCGGGGCAATTTGACGCATGGGGAATAGGTTATCGCCAGCTATCAAAAACAAATCCAAGACTTATTTATTGCTGGGTAGGACAGAAAGGACAATGGGGTCCGGATAAAGATAGACCTGGGGAGCTTGAACCTACTGCCCAATGTGCTTGCGGATTTACGCATGGAACCGGTTTTCCTAAATCGTTCGGAGGTATTCCTACTCGTTCCGGTTTGTGGATGTGCGATCATGTAGGGGGAACAACTGCTGCTATGGGTATCATAACAGCACTTATATATAGAGAACAGATTTCCAGAAAAGGTCAGTTTATTGAGGCTACCGGCGCAGAAGCAATTATTCGTATTATTGATTACAATTGGGCATGGCACGGAATGGACGGCAGCATAAGACCAAGATATGGCAACTGGGATCTTGCTATCAATATTTATGGTGTTAACCCTGTTGTTGACGGATATCTAATGGTTGGCGGAGGACATGACAGACTTTGGTATCGTATCTGGAAAACGGTCGGTAAAGATAGACCCGATATTGAGGAATTGATAGTTTTGGATAAATCGCTTCGTGTCGTAACGGGAAGACTGCCTCATTATGCTCAGGTAAAAACCTATACTGCTCTATGCGAATGGGGCAAAGATAATACAAGACAGGAAGCGGAAGATAAGTTGTTAGCTGAAGAGGTTGCCTCAGGAGGAGTTCTTTTCATAGATGAGGTTGCAGAATATGCACATTTCAAATATAGAGGGCATGTCAATGCCATAGACGATGCACTTTATGGTAAAGTTCTCTACGGGACAAGTCCGATTTTTGCCGAAAAAACTCCGGCACGTTTGAAATGGATTGGTAGACCTATTGGATATGATAACAGGGATGTATATCCGAGATTATTAGGTTATACAAAGAAAGATTTGGGCAACCTTTCGAAAGAGGGGGTAATCTGATGAGTAATAATATAGAATATGGTAAAGAAAGTTTTGAGAAATACTGCGAAAAGACATTCGGAATCAAGAATGTTTTTGAAAAACCGGAAGCATTTAAAGGATACCGTGTTTTGTCATGTACGCAATATATTCTGGGACCTGCGGCTGCGAGCTATTTTGCCGAACTTGGTGCTGAGGTAATCAAAATAGAGCTGCCCAAGGCTGGCGAACCAATGAGACACACAACTCCGTTTAACGAGCCTTTTTTATACCCTCTTTCACGATGGTATCCTGATAAAGGTACCGGACTTGGCTTTTTCGGAGCGAACCCAAACGAGTATTTTGTCGGATTAGATTTTCATAAGGAAGAGGGCAAGGAAATTATGCGTGCCCTTGCCGCAAAATCAGATCTAATGGTTGAGAATTATCGTCCCGGAACATTCGATAGATGGGGTATCGGATATCGTCAGCTAAAAGAAGTTAATCCTAGACTCGTCTATTTGTGGGAAGGCGGATTCGGCGGATTCGGACCCGGAAGATCGAGAGCATCGTATGATATTCTTGGTCAGTCTCAGGGCGGCAATTTTTCAATAACCGGACAACCTGCCACAATGGGTGGACATCCGTCTAAACACACAATTTGGCTTGCCGACTATTGGGGCGGAATGATGGGAGCAATAGGAGCTTTGGGTGCACTCTATTGGAGAAATACCAGATCGGGCGAAGGACAGATGATAGAGTATTCTCAGGTTCATGGAGTACAAAGACAGCTTGAATATTCGTTGCCTATGTGGGGCAAATTTGGTATAGTGCGCCAGAGATGGGGAAATTGGGATACCGAGTTATCCATTCATGGCATTGTGATGTGCGGAAAGTCTTCATATCCCGATTCAGACAATCCTCAAGAGCAGGAAGAAGGTTTTATACTGATAAGTGCGTACAAAGACGCTGATTTTGCCCGTTTGGCTGAACTTATGAATAGAACTGATCTTTTGGATGATTATGCCGGCCATAGCGCGCGTGTTTCTCCTGAAGGTCAGAAATATCTTTATGGTGAAATTGAAAAATGGACAGTTGATAAAACAAAAGAAGAGACTGCTGAAATATTGCACGGTCATGGTATTAATTGTCAGCCGGTCTACAATTCTAAAGAGGTTGCTGAAAATCCTCATTGGCAAGAACGAGGTGCTATTACATGGATTGATGACCCGTCATTCGGTGATGTGTTGACTCAGGGTGCATTTGTTCATATGTCCGATACTCCTCCAAGAATAAAATGGGCGTTCAAACCTGTTGGTGCCGACAATCATTATATTTATCAGAAGCTTCTTGGGTTTGACGATGGAAAGATCACCGACTATGAAGATAAAGGTATTATCTAAAGACCGGAGGTATGAATGTCTATTTTAACTTGTGAAAAGTGCGGAGTAACAAATTATCTTGATCCTTATACTTTTTGGGATTATGAAGGTAATTTTAAATGTGCAGGTTGCGGAGAGCTTTATTTTGTAAAAAAGGTTAACGGGCAGATCAAGAATGGCCCGACTGCGGCGAAAGGCAGTGAATACAGACTGCCCGGTTATGCTGAAAAAAGAGAAGGTAACAACTTTACTCCTATGAATGATTTGGGCAAGGTTTCTCCTCCGGCCAAGGCGAGGGCTGATTTTCAGGGAAAACCTATTGATATGGAAAAAAGCGTGAGAGGTAATTTAGTTGCCGGCAGACCTTTAAAACCAGAGGAACTCAAGGCTGGAATTTGGAAGGAAATTTTAGAATAAAGGGAGGAACAGATGGATATACTTTGCAAATCTTGTAAAAATTTTCGTCCGGCATTAGCTCCGCAGATGATTCCTCATGTTTATGGTTACTGCGATAAGCTGGATTTTCCTTTCTCTAAAGGAATTTTTCAGGATGCGGAATTGGGAGCTTTTGTTGCACCGAAAAAATGTGATAAATACGAAAAAGACGATTGAACTCTAAAAAGCGAGAGGAAGGGGGAGAGAAATCTTCTTCCTCTCAAACTAACTCTCAAACTGAGATTTGGCTCTTATATCGGGAAAAGTGTTACAAAGATGATAAAATTGTAGAATTTTTAGACAAAGCATGGGAAGTATTGCTTGATACAGGCTATGCTGGAATTTTTGGAGCCTACAGAGGCGTGCATTATTGTGAGAATAAACATGAAGTTTGCGTGACATTTCAAAAACAGTTGAGTACCAATAATCAAATTATGATGGTTGCATTTGATAGTAAAATGGATTGGCGAGTTGATTTTGCGTATAAAGAGCTTGTAGAAAAAGAAATAGAAAATATAGCACAAAGAAAGACATAAAAAGGAGGATGAGATGAAATTTGAGAAGATCAGATTTTTTTACAGCAGTGATGTTTCTCCGGCCAAGCAGTTTGCATGCAACAACAGCAAGGCTATTGAGCTTTTAGAGGCATTAAAGGTAAAAGGAATTGAAACGGAAGCAATTGATGTTGCCGGCAAAAGTGAAGATGACACATTTATGGATTATCATCGTGCAGGCAATGGACCTGCTGCATCAATTCGTCCGGTGTTCGGAACCAAAGGAGCATTGGCACCCGATTTTGGAAGAACAGCTCCGGCTTTGTTATGTTATAAAAACAAGAAGGATAGCTATCCGGAAGAGGTTTTTCCGAGAATGGATAAAACAACATCGAAAATGATAGGCGTCGAACAAGCGCTTAATACCCTGCTCAATGTCAGCGAGTATTCAGAAGTAGATAAAGACGTGTTCGAAACTTAAAGCATGGAGTGTGGATAAATGAAAAAGATTCCGGAAGAATTTCTGCCGCCAAAAGAGATGTGGCCTGACTATACCATTCCTGAGGAATTTGGCGAGCTGCCCGAAAAGGTTAACTTGGGTTATGAGTTCCTTGACAGAAACATTGAAAAAGGATTTGGAGACAAAGTAGCAATTAAATTTCAGAACATAGAAGTTACATATAACGCTCTAAAGCGTGATTCCGATAAACTGGCAAACAGCCTTAGGAGATTAGGCATAGGTGAACAAGATAGAGTTGCTCTGAGAGGCGCCAATACTCCGGAATCTATTGTGACAAATTTTGCAATAATGAAAATAGGCGCAATACCGGTTCCGATATCACCTTTGTGGTCTCATCATGAGATTGCTTATGCGGTGAACAATTCTGTTAGTTCAGCTATCTTTGTTTCAGTTCCGCTGGCTCCGGCAGTAGAGCAGGCAGCACTGTCATTTGATGACAGCAAAATCCCGGTTATCATAATTGGCGGCAACGCTTCTGATGCAGAATCAAAAGGATTTTACTCGTATCAAAAACTTATCGATGCTGAGTCTGAGAATTTCGAGTATACTTATGTTTCACCTGATGATGTAGGCGTTTTACTTTACACTTCAGGTACCACCGGGGCTCCCAAAGGAGCCGTTCATTTTGCAAGAGAGCTGATATATGAATCGGATATTGTAGGTAAATATGTGTGGAAATTTGGAGAGACTGATGTGCTTGGAGGTGCAGCTCCGGTAAGTTTTGCTGCAGGCTATGGGACATTTGCTCTAATTCCGTTCAGGCACTCCGGTACGATTTCTCTTATTGGAAAGTTTAAGCCTGACGAGATGATGAGTACAATTCAGAATCACAAAATCACTATTCTTACCGGTTTGCCAACTGCGTATAGAAAACTTTTGGAGATGAAAGACTTTGATTCTTATGATATTTCATCTCTCAGAATGTGCACAACCGGCGGAGATGCACTGGGAGTGGAAACTTTTGATGCATGGAAGAAAAAAACAGGAATTCAGATTATTGAAGGTTTAGGTGCAACCGAAATGGTTCATCTGGTAACATCTAATGCCGTTGCCAAATCACCTAATCCGAGATCGATCGGTTTAGCTCTTCCTGGATTTAAACTCGCTATCTTTAAAGAGAGTGGTGAGATATGCACCACTTGCACTCATCCGGGAGAAATAGGTCTGCTTGGAATGAAAGGCCCGACAGGCGCTCTTTACTGGAGACCATATATTGACAACGGAAGATTGTTGAAAGAACAGAAGTCAAGAGTGCAGAATGGATGGAATATTTTAGGAGATGCAGTTTATCAGGATCTTGATGGATTTGTCTATTTTGTGGCAAGGGACAGTGATGTTATAAAGAGCTCAGGATATAGAATAGGACCTGCTGAAGTTGAAGATATCATAAAAAAACATGACAAAGTCAAAGATTGTGGTGTTGTTGGGGTTCCGGATTCTATTATAGGAGAAAAAACGAAGGCTTTTGTTGTTTTGGAAAATGGAGTTGAGCCATCTGACGATCTGACAAAAGATATTTTAGATTTTTGTAAAGAATATATAGCTATTTATAAATTACCCAGAGAAATAGAATACACAGATTCGCTTCCCAGAACAGTAACTGGAAAATTGCTTAGAAGAATCTTAAGAAAGCAATAATTTGTCCAATAGTTAGTTATTAGAGGCGCTTTACATATAACATATATAAAAAAGTGTCTCTAATAAACTGTTGCGTTGAGTCTTTTGCGCGCGATCGCGATATTGTTTTCAGACTGCAGAACATCTCTGAAAATCAATTTTTCGTCAGATTATATCCCGCAATCTACCGTAAATTCACCTTTTTTCGTTAGACTTGGATTTTCCATTTAACACACTCATTGTATTCATCTCAAACGGTTTTGGTGAAATTTCTTCCATTAGAACCGTTTCTCCATATCAAGACAGCTGCTTCCGGCGATCCGTTTTCGTGTTGTTTGGTAAGCAGAACGTCAGTTAAATGTATAGTAATTGTTCATTGGGAAAGATAAATTACATAACAAGTGGTACAAAGCGACAGTAAGTTACAAACCGGGCTTCATTTCCTGCAGTTGTTTTTACTATGAGCATAAGTTTTTGATTCAGAGTATTACCTACCGGAATAACCATTTTTCCACCTACGGCAAGTTGATTCAAAAGTTGATCCGGAATTTTTCCGGCTGCCGCTGAAACAATAATACCATCAAACGGAGCTTTTTTATTCCATTCTTCGAGAGTTGATCCGACCTTTATATACACATTTTTGCAATTCGCTTTTTTTAAATTTTCTTCTGCCTGTTTGGCTAATTGAGGAATTTTCTCAATTGAATAAACCTTGTCGACAAGTTGTGATAATATAGCGCTCATATAACCGCATCCAGATCCTATCTCTAGAATTTTCATACTTTTAGCGGGAGATATGAGATCAATCATAAGAGCTATTAGGGAAGGTTGAGATGTTGTCTGGTTGAAACCTATAGGAATCGGTTCATCTATATCCTTATAGCGTTTTTCGAGATCAGGCAGAAAAAGCCCTCGATCAACCTTTTTAACTGCTTCTATTACACTTTTTGAAATATGCTTATCTGTCATTTTAACCTTTAATCATTTTCGTATATACTAAATTTCTTTACGCTGCCCGTTCTATTTTATAGTATTTTTGTAAATATTGCAACCCTAGGGTGCTTCTGTGGATTTGCTTATTGTGCAGTGGTCTCATATATTAAAATATTGTTTTATGCATAATAGTCTCCTGTTTTTTAGTATAGTATGGCGTAAAAGCTTTTTCTTATATATCCAACCGTCAAATTTGATTTCTTCCCGCAAATTTTGGTCCGAGAGCATCCGGTCCGGTTGCTGCTCAAGTTTTCAGTTTAGCTACCCTCTTCCATTTAAACAGTCTTAAACTATTTGGTCTCAATTGGGTAAGATAGACATAATCTGCTCTTCATAATTTGGTATAGCTTTTTTCGCTATTTTATTTCAACATATAAAACCACCGTCTTTGACGGTGGTAGTTTATTTATGCAAGAGATGCACTCGGTATATTTGTCTAATTGCTGTCTTTTATTATAAGCTGTATTATAGACTTTGCCTTGTTATTTTCCGTATCAATTAATACTCCGCATAGTCTTTTATCAATTCCGTTTGTTACAAATCTTTGCGGCAACCCGTATAGAAACCGATTTACTGCTTCTTTTGTTCTAAAGCCTATAACAGAGTCAAAGCTTCCGGTCATACCTGCATCTGTTATAAAAGCGGTTGCATTATTTGTAATTTCTGCATCTGCAGTTGGAACATGTGTATGAGTTCCTATAACCGCTGCTACACGTCCGTCCAGGTAATGAACCATTGCGCGTTTTTCGGATGTAGCTTCTGCATGAAAATCTATAAAAATTGGAGAGTTTTTCAATATATCTTCTGAAGAGAGCAATTTATCCGCGGTTCTGAACGGGCAATCGATCAGATTATTCATAAATACTCTTCCCTGAAGATTAATCACAGTGATAGTTTTATTATTTTTTGTCAAACTTATTATTCCCTTGCCTGGAATGCCGTCAGGATAATTGGCCGGCCGCAATATCAATTTATAAGAATCAAGGTAACTATTTATCTCTTTCTTGTCCCATATATGGTTTCCTGATGTAATTATGTCAATACCACACATAAATAGCTCATCTGCAATATCTGGTATAATTCCAAAACCTCCGGCAGCATTTTCACCATTTGCTATGATAAAATCAGGTTTAAATTTTTCTTTAATGCTTCCCAAGAGTCTTTTTACAGTCCTTCTTCCTTTTCCGCCTATAATATCACCAATAAAAATAGTTCTCACATTACCTCCGCTACAATACTACCAAAAATAGTTCATTAATCAACAAAGCGAACCTATTTTTTGCAGCGAGACTTCCGCAGAGAAAGTGACAGAAAAAGCCTGCATTTCCTTATGAATACAGACTTTCTGTTATAAACTGACGGGTGAAGTTTAATCTCTTTAATCTATTTGTAATGTGCTTTGCAATCATATAGGCCGACATTGCTGCAAGCACATGCCTTCCTGCATGTTTTTTCGTACAAATATCGGCAGTATCTTTTTCAATGCGAACGCTATATTTTTGATAGATCTTTATATTTGTCATAAGCGGTTTGAGCAGTAAGGTTTTCTTTGAGAGCATCTGTTTTGCTGCGTCCTGCTCTGTCAGGATAGACGCTGCATTTTTTAATTGAGTCTATAATTAACAGGAGTATAAAAAAAGAGCCTATAAATCCCAACACCTTCTAAACTCAATACGAGAAATTTATCTAAACCGGATTTGACATTTCCATATTTTGCGGTATTGATTTGGTTGTATGCTTATCTGGAAAATGATGATTAACGGCACTGTTGTCGATCTATGAGTGCTTACTTGAGCCCCACAAACAGTTTTCCTTATGTTGCGATTTTGATGAGACAGATTCGGGCTTTCGATCTGAAACACCATGAATTGACAGAGGTATCCTTGAGAAAAATAAAAATATATTATGACTGATCTGGTTCAGGCAATACCGATTGCAAATTTAACTCTTATTGTCATTCCGGTTATGGCCGTTGTCGGAATATTTTATAAATGGCATCTTAAATTTACCAATCCGCTTTATGCTATAATTCGAATGCTTCTTCAGCTTTTGCTTATAGGCTATTTTTTAGTCTATATATTCAAATCGAATAGTGCGTGGGTGGTGATGATAATTTTTGCTGTTATGGTTGCCTCTTCCAGCTGGATAGCTTTGCGTACAGTGAAGCACAAACGGGCAGTCCTTTATAAAAAGGCCATATTATCCATTGCTTTCGGGGGAGGGATAGTTTTGCTAATTGTTACCCAATTTGTTCTTGATCTTTCACCATGGTTTAAGCCGCAATATGCTATTCCACTTGCAGGAATGATTTTTGCAAGTGCTATGAACAGCGTCAGTCTTGCAGCAGAACGGTTTAGTGTGGAGATTCAAAGAGATGTTCCTTACGAAAAGGCGCGCGCAGCTGCATTTTCCGCATCTTTGATCCCAATTATGAATGCTCTGTTTGCAGTAGGTCTTGTGTCGATACCTGGAATGATGACGGGTCAAATTCTCTCCGGAGTGGAGCCTTTTATGGCAGCTCGTTATCAGATAATGGTAATGCTGATGATTTTTGGTGCCGCAGGTCTTTCTTCAGCCTGTTTTCTTTTGTTATCAAAACCGATTTTTATAAAAAATTAAAGGTATCTCTAAAAATAACCTATATTTTTATAGACAAGATTATCATCTGTTTATTGTGCAGAGGTCTTATCATGAGCATCAATCTGTAAAACTTTTTTGTAATGGCGCATGCAGAGCTAATATGGTGTTTAAGAAGCCGGGCAGAATTGGTAAAGTCTGCAGATTTCATGTCCTCCGTCAATTACTCAGTCTACCGGAGTTGTTTTTTTCTCCGCAATCAGGATATTTATCCTTTGTTTCCTACAATGACCGGTGCAGACTGCCGGATGCAGACAGTCTGTTTTTAAGGCGGCTCTCTTCCGTTTTGGCAACAGCTATCAGCATAACAATCAAAATAGATATACTTATCATTACAATAGCTATGGCGTTATAAACTGCCGCAAGACTGTACGCTTTCTTTATCCATCCTACAATATAGACCGCAGTGGAACCGATTCCGAAAACAAGAATAAATTTTATTCCATAGGCAGTTGAACGCCATTTTTCCGGTGTATATTTTGCTACAAGACTATTTTCGATCGGCTGCGTTCCGAGTGTAAAAAATAGATAAACTGAGGCAAGTATAACAAACGGAAATCCTGAGGTCGATGCCATAAGAAGGCTTGTCGGGAACACAATAAAATAGAAAATCAGATAGAGTCGTTTCAGTTCATAACGATCGGCTAATTTTCCTCCGAAAAGAGCTCCGGCCATCCCGAATATATATGCAATTGATACAAGAACCGAAGCTGCCATTATATTTGCAGCGGAAAGACCGGATGAAAGCGAGTTCAAAAGGCCGGATAAAAAGTCAGCATGAATTTCTATATATGAAGGCAGAACAAGAGAGTTTGCTCTGTATGCCAATCCGCCTAAGGTCATAATTATACTCAGAATTATAAATTGTTTGATACGGTTATTTTTTGAAGTATTGCCGGTTTTGGGAACGCTTATTTCCCTAATTGACCTTTCTTCCACCTTGCTCATGATCATCATTATTCCGGATAGTAGGCCGACAATGCCTGAGACGATAAACGCAAATCGCCAACCTCCGATCCAGTTCAGCAAAGCTCCTATAAAGGGTGCCGATGTTAAACCGATTGCTCCTGATACTCCGTTTATTCCGAGTGCTGTACCGATATTTTTTATACCTACAGATATCAAACCCATAACGGCCGGATGGCAGATACTTGAAAAAAGTCCGATCATTCCGAGAAACAGTATAAAGGCAGTGCGATTATGTG
>JAADFJ010000038.1 GCA_013152955.1 Campylobacterota bacterium | reverse complement strand
GCATAACCGATCTTATCTGACCGGCTAATCCTCTTGATAGACCTATGCCGAGCTTGCATGTAGCGGCACTCGCACAACAAACAGGAACGGTCGACGCAATAGGATTGTAAAACTCCCTGAAAGCTTCAACAGCTTCTCCCGTTTTGTCTTCTCTTAAACGGGCAATATAAAATCCCTGCTTTTGAGTCGGACGGAATTCGGCATTGTTTTTTTCACAAAACCGTGCAATCAGAACAAGTTTATCGGCATCAATAAGACCGAGCGCAGGATGAAACCCAACAGCAGCATACCCCCGTTCTACGGTACTAAGCAATTCATATTTAGATGTTCCTTTAAAAAATAGATTTATCTTTTCAAAATCATTAAATCTGGCATCAGGGTAGCTGACTCGTTCACCTTTTACCTTTTCAAAAATTTCAATAAAATTCTTTTTAAAAAGTTCTTTGCCTAATCGTTCAACCGCGTATCTCAGACGTGCGCGAAAGTGGTCACTTCTGCTTCCAACCTTATCAAATAATCGTTTGCCGGCCTCACACGCCGCTGCGGCCTCTTCTTTTTTTATAAAAGATATAAGCGGAACCGCCGACGCCGAAGAAGTTCCAAGTCCGCCTCCTCCAACAACTCTGAATCCGTCCGTACCTGATCGTCTCGCAGCTATAAAGCCGAGATCGGCAAACCATGCGCCGGCACTATCTTTTTCCGAATCGGAAAAGACAATCTTGAATTTTCTTGGAAGATGCCAAGAACTTCTGCTTTGCAGCATAAATTCGGTTGCCTGAACCTGATAAGGAATAACATCAAAAACTCCTGCCGGATCTATTCCGGAAAGCGGACTTGCATGAATATTTCTTACAGTGTTGCCTCCTCCTCCCCTTGATGAGAGCCCCACCTCAAGCAAGCCGTTCATAACATCAGCTGCACCGTCAATCGTAACTCCATGTATCTGGATATCGGATCTGGTAGTAAGATGGACTGTACCGTCGCCGAAACGTTTTGACAGAAAAGCAATTTTTTGCAGCTGAGGAGATGTCGGAATGCCTGCCACTCTAATCCTTATCATATACTGTTCCGGATTACGCTGCTGATACATTCCCATCGGTACCCTATAGGCCTTAAACGAAGCTTCCCTCATCTTACCCCTTTTGTACAGGTCAATCTTGTCTGAAAACTCAGCTATGTCCTCCGTCACTATTTTAGGCAGGATTACCGAACCATACGGTTTATCGTCAAAAATTTCCAAAGGTTCTCTTTTTACATCGCCTGATATACGGAACAGTTTCATATCTGCACTAAGATTATCGCCATTAAAATCTGCAAGTGAAATAATTGCATAGAGAACCGATTGATCCAGAGCAAGTTTTATATCCTCTCTACTTGGTCTTGCGGGCGTACTGGGATGCGAATGAACTATAGCTATCATTTCAAGCCCAAGTTCCCTTATGCGTCTTACTGCATAGAACTGCTCTTCAGGAACCATAGAAAAATGCTCATCGCTCCGATCGCTGTTGCTCATTGCAAAAAAATATCTGATTTCGCTGCCTCTGCCGGCAAGTATACCGCATGATTCATTTGGTAATTCAGATACCGCATAGGCAACTATCTTGTTATATAAGCTTTTTCCTATTTTCATCATTTATCTCCTCAGATTTTTAATTAATTCTAATATGAGTTTCGTTTGGCCTGTAAAAAATTCTATTTTGTCATTTGCGCACACCTTAAGAGCGCATATGGCAATCTTCTCAAGCAGTCGCTTATTCTTTCAACTGAAAGTTCTATCTGCTTCATCAAAACACAAATTTCCTGCAAAATATACATATGGCGTACGAGATAAGCTAGATATCGCATGTTGGCAACTCTGTATTCTGTAGTTCTGTAATGGTCGGATTATCTCCGCAAATCGGGCAGTTATGTGCCTGTTTTATCTTTATGGTCCTGAATTCCGAAGTAAGGGCATCAAATGTAAGCAATCTGTCCGAAAGCAGCTGACCTGTTTCGGTAATATATTTTATAGCTTCAAGTGCCTGAATAGATCCTATCACTCCGGCAACCGGTCCGATTATTCCGGCTTCCGAGCATGTCGGCACAAGACCCGTAGGTGGAGGCGCGGGAAACATACAGCGGTAGCAGGCACCTCCCGGAATATGTGTGAAGGTTTGTCCTGAAAAACGTAAAATTCCGGCATGAGAAAACGGCTTATTTGAAAAAACCGCTGCATCATTTATCAGAAATTTGGTTGGAAAATTATCTACTCCATCAATAATAAAATCATAATCTTTAATGATATCACTGATATTCTCTGCAGCTATCTGAAGATTAAACCGTTCTATTTTTATATCAGGATTAAGCTTATGCAGTTTTTCAAAAGCAGAATCGGACTTTAGCCTTCCTATATCATCAGTAAAATGAATAATTTGACGCTGAAGGTTAGAAACATCAACTGCATCCCAATCGGCAACACCTATTCTGCCTACCCCTGCAGCTGCAAGATAGTAAAGGGCCGGCGCACCCAATCCTCCGGCTCCTGCTACGAAAACAGATGATGCGAGCAGCTTTTCCTGACCTGCTCCGCCTATCTGTTCCAGAATAATTTGTCTGGAATATCTAAGAAGTTCATCATTTCTCATCTGCCTCCTCCCATAAAATAGAGAAATTCGACATTATCATTTTCTTTGAGAATTTTACTTTCATAAAGATCTGTTTTTACGAATTCGCCGTTGAGCTGCACAGAGACCATCTGAGGAAATTTGACATCTTTCAGGGTCAAAAGCTTACTCAAAGAGAGTTGTTCATTGTCTGCAACGTTTTCCTCTTTTCCATTAATAATCAATTTCATTTATCTTCTCCTTCTATTGTATCTTTGCCTTACTAAGGGCATTTGAAAAATCATTCTTGAGATCATATTTGTCCTCAATTCCAACTGAAATACGAACTAATCCGGAGGTTATTCCGGAAGCTGCCTTCTCCTTCTCGCTCAGCATTGATCCGATTGTAGAAGCTGCATGAATAGCCATAGTTCTTGTATCGCATAAATTAGGCATATCAAGCGGCAGCTTCAAACTATCAACAAATTTGAATGCCTTTTCCCGGGATCCGAGATCAATTGTCAAAATCGAACCATAATATCCGTTAAACTGTCTCCGGGCTGTCTGTCTATAACTGGAAAATTTAGGATAATTAACATTAAGTCCTTTTTCTTCAAAAAATGCTGCCAGAAATTCTGCATTTTCGCAGCTCTCCTTCACTCTTAATGCAAGCGTTTCCATTCCGGTCAAAATACTTTCGGCAGTTTCGGGAGACATACATCCTCCAAGATCGGCAAGATAAAGCTGCCTTAGTGTCGCAAGAAACGCCATCTGCCCCAAATCGGAATAGTTTGCAAAGGATGTTTTATATCTGAGATTTGCCCAGTCATAGTTTCCGCAATCAACAACAGCGCCGCCAACAGCTCTTCCATGACCGGAAAGCATTTTGGTAGCTGAATATACAACAATGTCCGCCCCTCTGGATTTTCCGTTAAAAATATACGGAGTAACCGTAGCATCCACAACAAGCGGCACATCTTTTTTGATCGATGCCAACTCTTCTATATCTGTAACCTTCATAGAAGGATTACCTATGGTTTCGGCAAATATAAACGCTGTGTCATCGGAAATAATCCGTTTTAGTTCGTCAGTCGAATTGAAGAAGACGGTTTTCACGCCATAATGACTCAGAATATTTATAAAAAGCGAATACGTTCCTCCAAAAATCGAACTGCTTGCCAGTATCTCCTTTTTTGATGAGCAGAGAAGCATCGAAACTGCACTGATTGCAGCCATTCCCGAACTAAATGCTACAGTCCCTATCCCGTCTTCAAGCCGGTTAATTTGGCTTTCAAGTAACATAACTGTCGGATTACCTATGCGGGTATAAACGAAACCTGCCTTTTTTGAACTAAAGATATCGGACACCGATTCAGCGTCATGCGCAAAAGAGGTTGCTTTATATAAAGGAGGAACGGCTGAACCAAACTGATCAAGAATCATCGGATGCACAAGGGCGCTCTTTTTTGTAAATGTCATAATTAACTCCTATTCATGATAAAGTCCGACAGATAAATAACGCTCTCCGGTGTCGGGAAGAAGCACGACAATATTTTTGCCTTTATTTTCATCTCTCGATGTAACCTGAAGGGCGGCAAAAAGAGCTGCGCCTGATGATATGCCTGCAAGAATGCCCTCTTTTTTTGCAAGTAAACTTGAAGTGCTGTATGCGTCTTCGTTCTTTACACGGATTATTTCATCTATGACAGACCTGTTTAAAACCTTAGGAATAAAACCGGCTCCAATGCCCTGAATTTTATGAGGACCCGGTTTGCCACCCGACAAAACCGCTGAATCAGCCGGCTCAACCGCAACAACTTTAATATTCGACTTCAATTCCTTTAATCTTTCGCCGACTCCTGTTATTGTTCCGCCGGTTCCTACTCCTGCGACAAAAATATCGACGGTTCCATCCGTATCACGCCAAATCTCACTCGCTGTTGTTTTTTTATGTATCGCGGGATTTGCAGGATTTTCGAACTGTTGAAGTATTATGCTGTTCGGTGTACTGTTTTTTATTTCAATTGCCTTGTCGATCGATCCCTTCATTCCTTCATATGCAGGAGTTAAAACAAGCTTTGCGCCAAGAGCAGCTAAAAGGGATCTTCTTTCAACAGACATACTGTCAGACATAGTTAAAATTAGCTTATAGCCCTTTATAGCACAGATAGAACTGAGCGCTATGCCTGTGTTACCGCTTGTAGGCTCGATTATAGTGGTATCTTTATTGATAACTCCTCTTTGTTCCGCATCTGAAATCATCGCAAATCCGATTCTGTCTTTTACACTTCCCAATGGATTGAATGATTCAAGTTTTGCAAAAAGATTCTTGCCTTCGGAAATACGCGAAAGCTTAACCAGCGGCGTGTTTCCTATCAGATCTAAACTGCTCTCTGCAATTTTCATAATCTACCTCCTGCGTACCATATACCTAAAATAATGCTATTTTTTAGGTATTTTTATAATAATCCTTCTTTTGTTTCTGTCAAGCAATAAATACAAATTAAAATTTGAGGTACTGACCGATTAGTTAAAGGCACTTCTGTTGATCCGTAAACGATCATCTTGAGTCCCAAATTAGTCTTCTCTTTTGTTGCAAATTTTGGCAATAGCTCTGCTATTACCTGCAATTTGGCCTTGATGAGACCTGTCTGCGTGCCTGACTCTCCGCAATGACAAAAGAGAATATTGTGCATTGTCCTTTCTTGCTGGTTATTTTACTTCCCCTCCGTCATCACAAGGAGACTGCCGCGGCCTTCGGCCTCGCAGTGACAGAAGGAAAAAGTCATTATGAGCTCAGCGAAGCAATCTCAGTTTCTTCAGTGTATCACAGGCATCTTGCCTGTGGTTGTGTCGCAGAATAGAGAGATTGTGAAAATCAATGGACAATCTCAAGTGTTCTTTTCTTTTCTGTCCTTTGAAAATTCTTTCTTACTTTTTGATTGATTAAAAATGAGGTCAGGTTAAGCAATACCTGCCGCAATCTTGCTTATCTTTTGCTTCACCTTCTGCGT
>JAADFJ010000037.1 GCA_013152955.1 Campylobacterota bacterium | reverse complement strand
CGTAACATCAGTTACAATTATAAATTGATTTTATGGATACAAGGAGAGGAGTATGGAGCTAAACACGGCTGCAGCGGTTATAGATTATATCTCTGAAATTGAAAAAGATTCGGCGGAATTTTACGAAAATTGTGCGGAAAGATATAACAGACTGAGAGATACATTTCGGTCTCTTGCAAAAGAACATGTCAAAATTGGAAAGCGTGTCAGAATGGATTACTACAGCGTTGTGACTGACGCGCTCGGAGCCGGATTCGGTTTTCAAGAATTTGAAGCGAAAGTAGGAATACCGGCATTAAATGATGATGCATCTTTTTCAGATGCTGTTGAAAAGGCTGTTAAATTGGAAAATGATATTCAGCAATTTTATCTGAAGGTAATTTTTGCTCTGAAGCCGTTGATGCCTGATATTTCCAGATCGGTGGAACGAGTTACAAAATCAATGCCTTTGAGAGTCGACAGGCTTAATCGGATTTAATAAACTTTTCCTTAAAAAACCGCTGCACAATTAACAGAAGTGCCCTATAGAATTTAATTTCCTGATGGTTGTACTTTCTTTGACTTCCGTGAATATGTTTATCATGCAGCGGTTTTTTAAGATTGATGCCGGCAAAAATGAAAAGATTTTGCAGCAAGAGTATGAAATAATAAGATATATTTTCAATCGGAAACGTAAAAGTCTTTGGCGTTTTCCAGGATATGCTCTATAAGCACTTTTTGGGCTTTATTGCAGGCATCGGTTTTTAGCAGATAAAACCATCTATATATAGTCAATCCTTTGATGTTTATTTTCTTCAGCATGTTTGCCGATAACTCTTTTTTGACAATCAGTTTGCTCAATACGGAAATGCCCAGATTGCAGGAAACAGCATTTTTAATAGCTTCAGAATTGTTAAATTCATATGATATATTCACGTTAACACCATGCCTTTCAAATTCAGTCTCTATGATTTGTCTGGTTCCGGACCCTTTTTCTCTAATGATAAAATTTTCACTCTTAAGCTCTTTTAAGCCAACCGTCCTTTTTTTGGCAAAGTGATGCTGAGGCGAGCATACAAAAATAAGTTCATCTTCCATAAATTTTGTTGTTTTTATAGTAGTATCATTTGTTTGAGGTAAACCTTCAATCAAACCAACATCTATATCGGATAATCTTAGTTTGTTGATTACTTCATTGGTGTTTCCTATAAAAATCTTTATATCAATACAGGGATATTGTTCCTTGAATGCTTTTACTATCACCGGCAGCAAATAATTGCCTATTGTTGTGCTTGCTCCTATACAAGCACAACCCTTTTTTAAAGTATTGAAATTTTCCAAACAAAGTTGAGCATCTTTCAACAAGTTTATGATCTTTTTTGTGCAGATATATAACTCTTTTCCCTCATGAGTTAAATAGAGTTTTTTGTTTTGCCTTATGAATAATTTTATTGCAAATTTATTTTCAATATCTTTTATGGTTTGGCTTACAGCCGATTGAGTTATAAATAAATTTTTAGCGCTCTTGCTCATATTTAGTGTTTCGGCAACATTATTAAAAACAAAAATGTGTCTTAAACTTAAATCATAAATAGTCATAATATACCTCGGAAATATTTAACAATTCTAACTCTTATACTATAGGAAGAGATTAAGATCAATAAGTATGGCTTATAAAAAACTTAAATTCATTTAATTTAAACGATTTTCGTACTTATTTTTCTGATTCATTTGGAAATATTGAAAACTTTTACTCGTATTTGATGTTCTAATGCTGTTGTCCAAAACAAAATATGTCTTAAATGCAGATTACTATAACTTTTACTTATGGATGATCTTATTTTTTTTAATTTGATCTTAGGGATATTATAAATTATATTGTAATTGAAATTTAAAAATTGGGGGGGGTGACTATAGGAGCACAATGGCGGCACATTGGGCGGCTATAAAGGATTTAGGCTATATAGTATTAGTTGATGTTCAAGAGAAGGTAATCCGCAGGGGAAAGCCCTTGATTACCTTACCTCTCTGTCTGTGCGTCGCACACAGACAGATGAAAGATGTACGAATTATTCTCCCAAAGAGAAGGTTTAGACAATGCAGAATAAGAAATACATCTTAAACTTCTTGAAATATATATTGACAAGAGGTGTCATCATACTATATAACGTAAGAGGGGTTGTTATATCTATACAATAATTAGAAGGGGGTTATTATGTTTTATGGTATTGATTTTTTGAATATTGATTCGGATCTATCGGATGAGGAAAAGCTTGTAAGAGACAGTGCAAGGGAATTTGTCCAAAAAGAGGTACTTCCTGAAATTTCAACACATTTTGAAGAAGGAACATTTCCGACTGAGCTTGTAAAGAGAATGGGAGAACTCGGATTTCTGGGTGCAAATATTCATGGCTACGGCTGCAGCGGACTGAATAATGTTGCTTACGGATTGATAAACCAGGAACTTGAAAGAGGCGATACCAGCTTAAGGAGTTTTGCATCAGTGCAGGGATCTCTTGTTATGCCTTCAATCTATACATTCGGATCCGAAGAACAAAAAGAGCGTTACCTGCCTGAGCTTGCCGCCGGAAAAATAATCGGCTGTTTCGGGCTTACTGAAGCAGATCATGGTTCCGATCCCGGTTCTATGGAGACCAAAGCGGTTAAAAAAGGCGATAAATATATCCTGAATGGAGCCAAAATGTGGATAAGCAACGGTTCTATTGCCGATATTGCCATTGTCTGGGCAAAACTCGACGGTGTTGTCAGAGGATTTATCGTTCCAAAAGATACAAAAGGATTTTCAACAAATCGCACAAAGCATAAGATGTCCTTAAGAGCTTCTGTTACAAGCGAACTTGTATTCGCCGATGCAGAAATACCTGAGGAGAACATATTATCTAAGTCAAACGGACTGAAATCACCTTTGATATGCCTTAATCAGGCAAGATACGGCATAGCGTGGGGAGTGATAGGCGCGGCAATGGCATGTATTGATGAAGTTATAAGTTATACAAAAAACAGAACTCAGTTTGGAAAGCCGTTAGCGGCATTTCAACTGACTCAAAGCAAATTGGCAGATATGATAACAGAGCTTTCGCTCGCCCAGCTTACCGCTCTTAAAATCGGCAGACTTAAGGATGCCGGAAAGCTGAAGCATTATCAGCTTTCTTTAGCCAAAAGAAACAATGCAAAAAAAGTGCTCGAGATTGCAAGGCAGGCGCGCGGTATGATGGGAGCAAACGGAATCTTGCTTGATTATCAGACAATCAGACATATGCTCAATCTTGAAACGGTTAATACTTACGAAGGAACGTATGAGATTCACAGCTTGATTATCGGAAAGCAGATTACGGGAATTGATGCATTGCGTATTAATTAAATAATTTTAGGGGGGTTATAAATGAGTAGTCAGGATAATTCCGGCTGTTTATCTGGAATAAGAGTTCTGGACATTTCAAGAGTCCTTGCTCTTCCTTATACCACAATGATTCTGGGGGATCTTGGGGCAGAGGTGATCAAGGTTGAAAGACCCGGCAAAGGAGATGATACCAGGTCGTGGGGTCCGCCATATTTTGGAACCGAAAGTGCATACTATATTTGCGCCAATAGAAATAAAAAAAGCATTACCGTTGATATAAAAAGCGCCAAAGGCCAAAAAATTATAAAAGAGTTGGCGGCCGTATCGGATATAGTTGTAGAAAATTTTAGCGTGGGTGAGCTTAAAAAATACGGCCTTGATTATGAATCATTGTCTAAAATAAATTCAAAGCTGATATACTGTTCCCTCACCGGTTTCGGTCAGAACGGGCCTAAAAGCAGATTGCCGGGATACGATTTTATGATACAGGGAATCTCAGGTATAATGAGCATAACCGGCGAGCCGGACGGCGAACCAATGAAGGTCGGCGTAGGAATAGTTGATATAGTAGCAGGATTATATGCTATAACTGCTATTTTAGCATCTTTGTATAGAAGAGAGAAATCGGGAAAAGGTGAATATATTGATATTGCGCTTTTTGATACAGCTGTTTCATGGCTTGCAAACGTAGGAAGCAACTATCTTGTTTCCGGGAAAATACCGGAACGGTTTGGTAATGCCCATCCCAATATTGTTCCTTATCAAACATTCAAGGCAAAAGACGGATATTTCAATTTAGCTATAGGAAACGATACCCAGTGGGAAAAGTTTGTGAGTATTGCAGGCAAAGATGAATTAGAAAACGAGCAATTTAAAACCAATTCCAATAGGGTAAGAAACAGAAAAAAGTTAATCGCTCTCCTGGAATCAGTGTTTTTAGAGAAAAATATATCTGAGTGGATAGAGATGTTAGAAAAAGCATCGATTCCGTGCGGTAAAATTTTAACACTCGACAAAGTATTTTCGGATCCTCAACTTCTTTTTCGCAATATGCTTCAAACAGTTAATCATCCCTTTGGAAAACTTAAGCTTGTTGGAAGTCCGATGAAACTAAGAAATCACCCTGTAAAAAAGCCGACATATCCGCCCACCCTTGGTGAACATACAAGTTATGTGCTTAAAACTATACTCCGACATTCAAAAGAAATATGATTCAGCTTTGCTTTGCAGCGAAATCAGAATTGATTAGGAATAGAGTAAAAAGTTTATATTAGGAGGTGTAGTATGAAGTTTTCCAAACGTTTAAAGAGTAGATTACTTAACAAGGATGATTTTATAAAAGTTTATATTAGGAGGTGTAGTATGAAGTTTTCCAAACGTTTAAAGATAGGTTATTTAACAGGGATGATTTTACCCATCCTTGCTGTTTTAATGTTCAGTATGCCTAATTTGGCAAGAGCTGAAAAAGTCTACAACTTGAAATTTGAACTTGTATGGAACACTCAGCATCCTGAGTATAAAGCTTACCAAAAGTTTATTAAAATGATAGAAAAAGCGACTAACGGAAGGGTTAAATTTACTCTTTTCCCTGCAAGCGAGCTGGTTCCAAGAAAAGTAGCTCTATCCGGTCTAAAAAGCGGCGTTATAGATATGCTTGCCGGAAGTGCAGCCTATTTTCATGGAATGGTTCCTGAAGGAGATGTCGATTGGATGCCGTTTGTTGCAGCGGGACATAGAAAAGTATTTTGGAAATTCATAAATACCGGCAAAGCTCACGATATAATATACAACGCATACCTAAAAAAGGCTAATGCTGTATGGTTAACAGATATTCTTGCCGGATCCGAAGGAATAATTGGAAGAGGCAATACTCTGTATGATAAGATTTCTCAACTCAAAGGTATAAGATTGAGAGCTGCCGGCGGCTTGGCTACAAGAACCGCTAAGGCATTGGGAGCATCTCCGGTAACACTCGTAACAGGTGAAATTTACCCGGCCCTTCAAAGAGGAACTGTAGACGCTTTAATGTTTCCAGTATACGGACTGAAAGTCTATCAATTTTATGAGGTTGGAAAAACATACACGGGACCTGGCATTTTCATTTGGTGTGATGATTTGTGGATGAATAAAAATACATTTAATTCTTTACCTAAAGATATACAAAAAATATTTGTAAAGGTAGCACATAAATGGGGTTACTGGGCAAGCACAGTTTATTGGCCGCAATATGAAAAAGAAATCAAGGAATGGGCTAAGACTAAAGGTGTTAAGATGGCAGTTTTTCCGCCTTC
>JAADFJ010000036.1 GCA_013152955.1 Campylobacterota bacterium | reverse complement strand
TCAGAAGACTTGGCAAGGAAAGCGGTGTTCCCATAAAGGAACTTTATAAACTATTTCCAAAAGGTCCTGCAAAAAAAGCCGCCAAGATTGCAGGTATAAAAAAACCGGTTGGCTGCATTTAAAGACCTAAGGGAGGCAATATGACAGAAAAGATTGAATACGAGCCAATAAAAAAGGTTTCAATCGTTATATCGCGAGGTTCATTAGATGGGGTGTATCCGGGGCTGATTATGGCAAATGGAGCACTGATGGAAGGAATGGACGCTATGCTGTTTTTTACATTTTTCGGATTAGATGCAATAAGAAAAAAGACAATGAATAATTTGAAGGTAGCTACAGTAGGTAATCCCGGTATGCATATTCCGACTTGGATTGGAGCGAATACCCGGAATATCCGCTTTGGCAACATCTAAGATGAAGCAGGAAATAGAGAAACTTGATATACCGCCTGTGGGTGAGTTTTTGGAAATGATTCATGATGCCGGAGGGGAAATGTTAGCCTGCAAAGCAACAGTGGAAATGTTTCATCTTAAAAAGGAGGATTTCTGCTCCCAGGTAGATGCTATCGTTTCTGTCGGCCAAATGTATGAAGCTTCAGCCGGAGCTCAGATAATTTTTACTTAGTCCAAAAGGTTAAGCAAGATATTTTTTACCGGTCGATTTGCGCTTTGCAACGATTATGGGAAACAGCTGTTAATGATGACATAAAATATTCAAGTTTTTTTCGAATATGAGTTGCAAAGTTGGATTGTCTTATCAAGTTCGTTCAACCAATATATGAGGGAACAAAGAAAAAGACCTGCATTTCTATTGTACTTGCGGAGAACTGTAGAGAAGACGAAAAGGTTAAGCACCATATTGTTTTCAACTTTGTCAAGCCGACCTGAAAAATTAATATCCGGATTGTAAAAACTGTTAAAACAAAACGGAGCAATATATACAGAAAACCTGCAATTTATCTGATAAAACAATATATTTATTTATCATTAGAGGAAATTGAGCAACCGTATCTATATCTATAAACGGCGAAGAAATTTGAGAAAAAAGCAGATAACGATAAAAAAAATATTGAAAATAATTAAGAAGATAGCAGAAAAAATAAATGTCAAGCGTGAACACGATCCTCCAATGTCCATTTTAGGGCATTATATTGCCAATTTTTTGAGTAAATTTTGACAATTATTAGCGAAATGGGTATTATTAACATCAGTTATTATTTTGTAAAAGATTTTCAGCTAGAATATTTAGGAGGTTGTATGGCAGCAAAAACAGAGAGTGTTAGCTTAAAAAGTACGAAGCAAAAGATATTGGAAGCTTATGAAAAAATTAGGAAAGAATTGGAGGAGAAAGAAAAACAATCATTGAATGCCAACAAAAAGATTGAAGCAAAGAAAAAAACAGAAACAATAGACAAAGTAAACAAAATTGTTAAAGAAGGCATAAATAAAAAGATTAATATTTTAAAGACGGATATGCTGAATGCATTAGACGATTTATCTTCCAGATTATCTCAAGCAGAAATTGATTATCAGAATTTAAAAGCTGCTATAGAAATAAAAGATAAAGAGATTAAAGAAATTTACGATATTGAACGTTCCTCTTTGTCGCTTGCTTCTCTCATCGAAGCCCATAATAGAAAAACTGCAGAGCTTGAGTTTGATTATTCCCAAAGGAAAAAGAAATTAGAGGAAGAGATTGCCGCTTTAAAAAACAGTGTAGAATTAGATAGAAAAAATTATGAAAAAATATCAAAGGAAAAGGAAGTCGAATTTAAAACTTATTGGGATAGGAAAAAAGAAGAGTCTGAGTACAATTTTAAAAGAGAAAGCGAGCGGAAAGTTAATCAGCTTAATGATGAATTGAAAAAATTAAGGCATTCCATAGGAGAGGAGAAAGAAAAATTCGAGAAAGAATACAAAGCAAAAACCAAAGAATTGGATGAAAGACAAGATAAAATACTTAAAAAAGAGCAGATAAGTATGGAACTTGAACAAAAAGTTGCGGCATTTCCAGCCCAACTTAAAACTGAGATATCAAATGCTGTTAATGCAGCAACTGAAAAATTAAAAGTCGAGTTTGAGCTGCAAAAGTCTATAATGCATAAAGAATATGAAGGAAAAATTAATGTGTTGAAGACAAAGATTGAATCGTTGGAAAAAGTTATAACAAACCAGGAAAAATATATAGAAACATTAACATCGCAGCACGAGAAAGCGTATTCACAGGTTCAACAGATTGCTACAAGCGCCATACAGTCCAATATTGACAAAACCTCCCAAAGCAAATTTGAGCAGATTTTTGATAAAATTTCTAAGACTCAGTCTGCTGACAAATAGCTAGGATATCGTTAATACAAATACAGGAATCGATAGTGTGCAGCAAATTGTGTAAATCTGCTCTGGCAAAATAGATGCAGCCTGTTTAAAATGTTTAGACTTTTCCGATGTTAGGAGACTGTTGCGCAATAAACTCGCTCGTATTTTTGTCCTGTTTGGCAGCTTGGGAAAATATCTGCTTCCCGTAGCATAGCTGTTTTCTCGAAATCAACTTCTATTTTCAGATAAATTTCCATCTTCTCTTATACGTATTTATTCATGTTTATTGTGCACCGGTCTCGCAAATGCGCAAGGTAATTTGATATTCCGCTTATCGCCAAAAACCATCCTGTTCTTTCAATAAACCGATTTTATTGCGCAGCTCTATCGCTTTCTCAAAATCGAGATTTTTGGCTGCCTGCTTCATTTCTTTCTCAAGTCTTTTTATAAGTTTAGGTATTCTTTTTGCCGGAATAATTTCCTTTGGCGGTTTAATATAATCAAGTTCAGACAGTTTGCCTAACGGTCCTTCTATAGCCTTTCTAATTCCTTCGGGGGTAATTCCATGAACCTTGTTATAGTGTTTCTGAATGATTCTTCTTCTCGCCGATTCTCGTATTGTTTCCTTTATGCTGCCTGTAAGTTTATCGGCATACAGTATTGCTTCCGAGTTGATATGGCGTGCCGCTCTTCCTATTGTCTGGATGAGCGCTGTTGCAGATCTCAAAAATCCCTCCTTGTCGGCATCAAGGATTGCAACGAGCGATACCTCAGGAATATCAAGTCCTTCTCTTAGTAAGTTTACGCCGATGAGACAGTCGAATTTTCCGGCTCTTAATGCTCTTATAATCTCTGTTCTTTCTATTGCATCAATTTCAGAGTGAAGATATTTAACTTTTAGACCGATCTGTTTATAGTAACTTGACAAATCTTCACTCATTCGCTTGGTTAGAGCTGTTGCCAAAACTCTTGATTTTCCGGCCCTTTTCCTTATCTCTCCCGCCAGATCATCAACCTGATTTTTGATAGGTCTCACGCGTATCTTCGGATCTGTCAAGCCTGTCGGCCTGATAAGCTGTTCGGCCGATATGCCGCCGGATTTTTCCAGTTCGAATTGAGCAGGAGTTGCAGACACAAAAATTGCCCGATTTATCTTGCCCAAAAACTCATCGAATTTAAGCGGTCTGTTGTCAAGTGCGGATGGAAGTCTGAAGCCGTAATCTACAAGTGTTTTTTTGCGTGAATGATCACCATTGTACATCCCTTTTGTCTGCGGAAGTGAAACATGCGATTCATCAATAATGATAAGATAATCCTCAGGAAAGAAATCGAGCAGCGAATCGGGCGGTTGTCCGGCTTTTTTTCCCGACAAGTGTCTGGAGTAATTCTCTATACCTTTACAAAACCCGACCTGCTCAAGCATTTCTATATCAAATTCGGTACGCTGTCGTATTCGTTCCTCTTCAAGCGGCATAGCGTTCAACCTGAAAAGATTTATCTGCTTCGCCAATTCTTTTTTTATAGATAAAATTGCTTTTCTTACATTATTTTTGGTTGTTACATAGTGACTTGCCGGATAGATTGCTGCAATTGTGAGATCGGCTATTCTCTTTCCCGTAATAGGATCGAACAGATAAACCTCCTCAGCTATTTCATCTTCGTTGACGACAATTCTTACGGCCTGCTCGCGTTCATCCGGAGGAAAAATATCGGTTACCTCTCCGTTGCTTCTAAATGTGCCTCGTTCGAATGCCACCTGATTTCTTTTGTATTGAATCTCTGTCAGCTTACTGTACAGCTTTTCTAAATCTACCTGTTCACCTTTGATAATTTCAACTTTCATCTGACTGTAACTTGCCTTGTCGCCTATGCCGTAGATAGCTGATACGGAAGCTACTATTATTACGTCTCTTCTTTCTAAAAGAATTTTTGTGGCATAATGCCTCAAACGTTCGATTTCGCTGTTTCTGCTTGTTTCTTTATCGATATATGTATCGGTTCTTGGAATATAGCTCTCAGGTTGATAATAATCGTAATAACTAACAAAATATCCTACTCCGTTCTCTGGAAAAAATCGTTTAAACTCATTATAAAGCTGAGCAGCTAAGGTTTTATTGTGAGACATTACAAGTGTGGGTTTCTGAATTTTATTTATAACGTTTGCTATTGTAAAGGTTTTTCCCGAACCGGTCACTCCCAGCAGAGTCTGATATTTTTTCCCGTTTTCAATGCCTGCTGCAAGTTTGTCTATAGCTTCAGGCTGATCCCCGGTGGGTCTGAATTCACTTATAAGATTAAACATATATTGATTTCAGCTCTTTAAGCGTTCTTGCTTTCAATGACGGGATCTCATTTTGGCATCCTATTTTGACAAAACCTGGCCTTTTTGTAAAAAAAAGCCTGAATCCAACCGATTTGGCAATTTGAATTGATGCGGTACTATATTCTCCGAACGGCCAAAAAAGTGCATAGACCTCCTTTTTTATTTCTGTCTGAAGTTCGCCCTTTGCAGCAATAAGGCGGTTTTTTACGCGCAGTTTGTATTCATCATCGGTTTCGAATCTTCCATACGATGTATCCGGTAAAAGACTGCTCAGCTCTTTCTGCCAGTCAGGCCTGTCAAAAAAATTAATGTAACCGTTGTCAATGATATGTCTGCAGAGCAGGTCGTTAATTTTTTTATCAGGAATAAATGCTTTGTTTGCCAATAGCGATCCTTCTCTAAAGTGCATTGCTCCCAGACGATCATCTACATCCGAAGGATAAGATTTTGTTGTTATGAATCCGTCTATTTTGTCGTCAATAAAACCCTTTTTATTAAATTTTCCTGCCGATTGACATAAAAAATATTCATTGGACATAGTTTTTATTTCGAGCCATGAGAGTCTCGCTCTTCTGAGATGTGCCTTGTTTTTATATGATGATTTTATTGGAGCGGTAAATCTTCTTAATCGATTATATTCTATTCTTGGGATATCACTGCTTGAGAAACCCGTAAACTCATCTTCTTCGATTTCCCAGCTGTCCACAAAAAGAACAGCAGGTATTTGGTATTTTTTCAGAATCGGATAAACCCATACCCAGCTGTCCAGATGCGCATCTGTCATAGCGATAAGAGCAGCATTTTTTAACTGCAGTTTGCCTTTTAGATAATTGTCCAAATCACATAGAGAAATAATTTTTATTTTATTATTGAGCAGCCAATTTATCTGTTCATCAAAAGTTGTTTCCGTTACTGTTTCATCAGGAGAAATATTCTTATATCTGATGACTGCTATTCTACTCATTTTTTATTGCCTGCATCAGTTGTTCTTTAATAATTTTATAAATATCAGGCTTTATATCAACTTTTCGTCTAAGAATATACAGGTTTTTCATTTTGCCTAATTTTATTCTATCTTTTTCTGTTGTTATCAGAGAAGCTCCCGATTTTCTAAGCTTATTTATCTCTTTCCTGCTGTAGATGTGATGGTCGGGGAAACTTATTGTTTTATCGGGATTTATGCCTATGGAAACGAGATCATTAAAGAAATTTTCAGGATCGGCTATTGCGCAAAAAGCCGTTATCGGTCTTTCAAGATTATTCGCGGAAAGTTTTTGTCCTGTTGAGCTGATCGGATGCGAAACGGATAGTTTGTATTGAAAAACAGGTACATTGTTGTTTTTCAAAGCGGTCCGGGAAAGAATCATATCGGCTCTTTTCATTCCTGAAATATTCTCTCTCAAAAGACCGGCCGGAAGCATATATCCGTTATCAAACGGCTTTTTGCCGAGAATAAGAATTTCAATATCTTTTTTTATTTTTCTATATTGAAAACTATCATCCATAATAATACAGTCCGCATCACCAAGAAGTTCGACAGTTTTTAGCCTATTAATCCCGGAGGCAACCGGAATTTTATGAGTTGCTATCAGATATGCTTCATCCTGAGCTTCGGGCGGTTCCATAAATATTCTTTTTCCATCCGATACCAGATATTCTCCGCGTTTTCTGCCTCCGTAGCCGTTTGTGACTACGCCTGCAGTTATGCCGTCTGCTTTAAGCCTTTCTGCAAGCCATATCACAAACGGTGTTTTGCCTGTACCGCCGGCCACTATATTGCCCACACCTATACAGAAACGAGGCAGATTGTGAGATTTAAAGATTTTCTTATCATAAAGATGATTGCGAACGGCTGTTGCGGCAGAATAGGGCGCGGACAATGTTCTTAAAAACAGTTTAATAATAATGTTATCCGAATGAACGATTGACTGTACTCTCATAACCTGTATAAAATCTATTACACTTTAGATTTCATAAAGTCATTTGAACTGCTTTTGATAAATTCATACAATCTGGCTGCTGTTCTGTCAATTACACCTTTCTCGCCAAGCAGATTTCTGACCTTTTTAATATCGTTTATCGACGTTTCTCTTTTGCTGTTATTAAAATAGGCCGTAAGAGAATTTGCAATCGTTTGCGGATCAAGGTGCTGTATAAACTCGGGGTATATATTTCTGCCCATAATGATATTGGGCAGTCCCATACTGCCGATGCCTTTTATGAGCAGTTTTCCGGCTATATATGAGACGTTGGATAATTTATAACAGATGACTCCCGGAATTCCGGCGATTGCCGTTTCGAGGGTGACTGTGCCTGATTTAAGCAATGCTGCCGTTGCATTTTTAAATATCTCTTCCGGTTTATAAAGAAGATCTTTGTATATACCATATCTTTTAATGTCGATTTCAGGCGCCTTGGCGATCATTATTTTTAGATTCCCAATTCGCTTTTTTATTATTTCAGCCGAATCCATAAAAAGAGTCAGATGCCGCTCTATCTCATTATCTCTGCTTCCGGGAAAGATTCCGAGTACCGGTTTGGATTTGTCAGGATTGTTTCTTGTTTTTATAATATCTATTAACGGATGCCCAAAATAATCAACATGAAACCGATTGTCGACAACATCTTCATATAACGCTTTTTCAAAAGGAAGAACAACGACAAGTTCATCTACAAGCCGTCCTATCTTATATTTTCTTGACTTTCTCCACGCCCATATCTGAGGACTTATATAATAGAATACAGGTATACCGGCCTTTTTAGCAATTTTAGCAATTCTCAGATTAAAATCGGGAAAGTCTGCCAGTATAACCGATCCTACTTTTCCGGATCGTATAATCTTTGTAAGTTTATTGTATAATGTGATAATTGCAGATAATTTAGGCAGAATTTCGAGGATGCCTATAACACTAATCGATCTAAAGTTTCCGATCAATTCTACTCCTATCGAGTCAAGATATGCTCCGCCAAGTGCTATAAACGGCAGTTGCTCTGTTTTCCATATTGACTTGACTATAAGAGACAGATATCTATCTGCAGAACTCTCACCGCATACTATTAAAGACGGTTTCATCTATTTTTTTCTGGGTCGGCAAAACCCTCGCTTTGTAGTTTTAATAAATTTTATGAGATGGGAAATATTTGAATCATTCGGAAAGAGCATTTCTATTCTGTTTATAGCTTCATCAACAGGAATATTTTCCATAAAAAGCATTTTGTATGCCTTTGTAATGTTGTCTATCTGCTGCCGGCTGAAATTATGTCGAGTAAGCCCAATTTTATTTATACCATGAAGTGTAGCCCTTGGTTCGGCAGATAAGCAAAAAGGCAGTATGTCCTGGGGTACCCCGCTTGCCCCTCCAACCATTGCATATCGTCCAATTCTTACAAATTGATGTATCGCCGTGAGCCCACCGATTGTTGCGTAGTCTTCTATTGTAATATGACCCGCCAATGTTGCACCGTTTGCTAAAATTACATTGTTTCCAATTATACAGTCATGGGCAATATGACTAAAAGCCATTATAAGACAATTACTGCCTATTTTAGTTGTACCGCCTCCGTTTTCAGTTCCCCTGTTGATCATGCAAAACTCTCTGAATGTTGTGTTGTCGCCAACCTCAAGAAAGCTCTTTTCTCCATGAAACTTCAGGTCTTGCGGAACAGTACCGACTACTGCATGCGGGAAAAGCGTACATCCTTTACCCAAATGTGTATATTGTGCAACTGTTGCAAAGTTTGACACTCTGCACCCATCTTTAATCTCTGTATCGGCTTCAACGACCGCATAAGGACCTATTTCTACGTTCTTACCAATTTTGGCTGTTTTATCAATAATAGCCGTAGGGTGAATGTTATGCATCTATAACCAACTTTGCAAGAATTACGCCTTCTCCGATTCTTTTGTCGTTAACGGTTGCCTTAACGGCAAGTCTCCATACATCGCCATGTCGTCTCAGCATGTCGGCTTCAAGGTATATTGAATCACCCGGTATTGCCGGGTTTCTAAAACGAAATCGATCAACACCCATAAAATAAATCAAAGTATTGGATAGTATTTCCGGTTTTTCATCAATTGATCTCAATGCAAGAAGTCCGCCCGTCTGAGCCAGTGCTTCTATTAATAAAACTCCGGGAAATACCGGATGAGACGGAAAATGTCCCTGAAAAAACGGCTCATTGTAGGTCAAGTTTTTTATTGCCGTAATATGCTTGCCTTTCTCAAACTCAATAACTCTGTCAACAAGCAAAAAAGGATAGTCATGCGGAAGTATTTTTTTAATTTCATCAATATTAATCATACTGTTTTCCCCTTAATTTCTAATAATTCTTCTTCGAGCAATTTCATCCTTTCCAAAAGAGAAGGAAGTTTCTTTTTTGCAGCCTGAAGCTTGAGCCAGTCCTTATGATTCATAGTCGGTACTCCGCTGTATTGCCCGGCCTTAAGTGATTTATGAATGCCCGATTTTGCACCAATTTGAACATTTGAGTCAATTCGTATATGTCCTGCTACTCCTACCTGTCCCGCTAAAATAACATTGTTTCCAAGAGTGCTTGATCCTGAAATGCCGACTTGTGATATAATCAAGCATTTTTCGCCCATTTTTACATTGTGTGCAATCTGCACAAGATTATCGATTTTTGTTCCCCGACCAATGAGGGTTTGCCCAAATGCGGCTCTGTCAATCGATACATTTGAACCTATTTCAACATCGCTTTCTATTTTTACAATGCCTATCTGAGGAATTTTTATATGATTTCCGGCTTTGTCAAGCGCATAACCGTATCCGTCCGAGCCTATTACAGTTCCTGCATGAATTATTACTCTGTTGTCGATCCGGCATTGTCTCATAATCGATACATTTGGATAAATGACACAATCATCGCCTATTTCCACTCCATCATCTATGACAACACCCGGATACAAAACAGTATTGGAGCCTATATTGACTCTGCTGCCTATATAAACTGTAGGATAAATATCGACACTGTCGGCAATCGTACAGTCTTCTCCTGTATAAGCTGCATGATTTTTGAATGACGGACGTTCTATTTTAAAAAGTTTCGCAGCCAATTTGGCCAGAGCAAGATATGGGTTATCCGAAAGAAGAAAGGTTTTATTCGATCTCTCAGGAATTTTATCGATCAAAATAGCAGACGCCTTTGTTGTTTCTATGAATTTTTGGTAGCGCGGATTTGTCAAAAAAGTCAACTCACCCTCTTTTGCTTCTTCAAGCGTATTGATTCCCGATATATCACAATCCGAGCCGACGAGTCTGCATGAAAGAAATTGAGCTATTTCCGAGAGTTTCACCTGTTTTTTGTACTTGTAAGTTTGTTGTACCGTTTAATCAGTTCTTTTGTAATATCTATTGCCGGATTATAGTCGACAACGCCTGAATGAACTTCAAGAATCAGATCATACCCTTTCTCTTTTCTAATCTGTTTTATTAATTCCACCAGACTGTCAAGTATGTTTTTGCTGTATGCGGATTCTTTTCTGGATAACTCACTTTGTATCTTTTCGATAAGCAGTTTGAGATCCTTAACGCTCTTTTTGTAGTTATCAAGTTTTTTGTCGTATTCTGCAGAGGTGGGCGAAAGTTTATCAAGCGCGTCTTTTTCTTTTTTTAACTCAATCTCCTTTTTTTTGATAATCTCTTGTTTCTGCTTTACACTGTTTTTTATAACCTGTTTTGCCTGCTTCCCCTCATTTGTTTGATTGAGTGCCTGCTGGAGATTAACTACGGCGAGTTTAAATCCCGAGGAATAGGCAGCATTAGTGCCGAAGATAACAAAAAAAAATGCGAGCAAAATAACCGTTTTTTTCACAAATAACCTCCTAAAGTCTGTTCTATCTGATGATAATATATAGCATCTGAAAATTCAAGAGCATAAATTTATATGTCTTTAATGCGAATCTCAATTTAATATGGAGTACTTGCTGCGCTGCTATTGCCGCTGCAGCTGTGTTTAGTGTATAGCATCAATTATAATTAATAGAAACGTTCTTGCAATCAAACATTGTGATTCCTGGTTTCTTTGATAAAGTATCTTTACACGAATTGAGGTGACCATTAGAGTTGCGAGGAGGCAATGAAAAATGCATAAGAAACCGGTTGCAGCAGGCAAAAGCAGTTTCGGCTTAATTGATAAGGAAAATTTTTTCTCGTATATTGATATAGATTCCATAACAAATTTTATTGATCTGGCGTGCGGAATAGGAAATTATAGTCTTGGTATCTCAGGAAAGCTTAAAAAAGGAAGCAGCATTTATGCGGTTGATCTGTGGGAGGAAGGAATCGAGATTCTGAAAAAAGAGATCGTATCGCAGAATATAAATAACATTAACCCATCTGTTTCAGACATAAGAAAACGGTTGCCTTTTGCGCAGGAATCGTTTGATGCCTGTCTTATGGCAACAATAATCCATGATTTGTCTGAAAATGATCGTCAATCGGCTGTAAAAGAAGCTTGTCGGGTTGTTAAAAAAGAAGGAATGCTGTATGTTGTGGAATTCAAGAAGATCCTGGAGGATTACGGTCCTCGGATGCAGATAAGAATAGACGAAAGGGAATTAATGAATATTATTGTACCTTGCGGATTCAAAGTTGCTGCTTATGGAGATATCGGACAATCCAATTACATTATGAAATTTCAAAAAATCGAATAGGGATCGCTCCAAACTTGACATTCTGTGCATTTCAATTAGAATATAAGCAAGATTAACTCTTACTGTTTATGCGCAGAGAGGGCTGTCTAAAATAGCAGCACATGGCGGCGCAAAATGAACAAAATTATTGAGGTTTGCTAATGACAGGAAATACAGCGTTATGGGTTATGGCGATTGCTTTAGTTGTAGAAACAACTGTTGTTCTGGCTTTTGCAATTCTCGCAATCTATATGATTATCAAATTAAAAAAGAATCAGGAATCTCTAAAAAGACGATTTGAGAGCAGTCAGCTTTCGGAAAATATAGATAAAATCTCCACATCAATATCTGCTATATTATCAAATATTGACGATCTGACGGAAACGGCAAACAAAAGCATGAAGGATATAAAAAATTCTACTGGAAATGTTTCAGATCTTTTTAATCAGCTTAATCATATAACAAAGTTATTGAGCAGAACGGCAGATGCATTATCAAAAATTCCTAATAGCATAAATGATGCAGTTGCCCATTCGGTCGGGTCGTTGAAATCTACTGTTGAAAAAGAATCATCTGATGTTTATATTGGTGTGAAGGCGGCTCTTAATGTGCTTAAAAATATTATCAAAAGGAGGAAAAATGTGTAACAGCAGCTTTGGAAAATGCGTGTTCAGTTTTTTAATCGGAGGTTTGACGGGTGCGGCTCTTGCAGTTTTATACGCGCCGGATGAGGGATCAAAAACAAGAGAAAATATAAAAAAGTATAGTAAGCAGAAAAGTGAAGATCTTATAAAAAAAAGGGACGAAATTGTTGAGAATATAAAGAATCTATCGGGAAAGCTTTCGGAATATGCTCAAAATCTTATTAATGACGGAAAAGAGATGGTCTCCGATCAGAAGGAAAAATTAAAGAATCTTATAGAAGAAACCAAAAACGAGATAAAAAAAGAGAAAGAGAAACTTCAGGAAATTGAGGAGCAAGAGGATTTAGCATAATTTTTTATGCAAACAACTGAACGAACGTTAATATCCTACTTATTCTTTTTTCTCTTCCTCGGAGTTGTGGGCTATCTTTTTTTTGTAAAACTTTTGCCTATTACGGTTATTCTTATAACGGCATATATTATTGAAGAAATTTTATATTCCCCTGTATCGTTTTTGGCAAGAAAAAAGGTGCCTTTTTTTCTGGCTGCGCTACTGTCGGTGCTGGTTGCGTTCAGTATATTCGGATTACTTTTTGTATGGTTTATTCCTCTGATTTTTCATCAGATATCAATTTTTCAGCATAACATCCCAGATATTGTCAATGGAATGTTCAAATTTTTGGATTCTACATATAAGAGATTTTCTACATATTTCGGCGGCATACCCCAGGGAAAGGAACTGCTTGATGCATCTGTCACTCACCTGAGAATATGGGCGAGCGGGCTTGCGCTAAGTTCCTTCAGCGGAATTATAACAGGTGTCGGCGAAATCCTGAGCATGATACTGCTGCCTTTTCTTGTGCTGTTGATGATTCTTTATAGAGAGACATATCAAAAGTTTTTTAAGGAATTTATCATGCAGATTTTTGGAGAGAAGTATTATAAAGTATTTCAGGACATAAGCAGCATGATATTTGAATATCTTAAAGGAATTCTTATAGTTATTATCATAATTGGAATAGTTACCTCATTGGGACTATACTTTATGAAGATCAATTTTTCGCTTTTGATAGGAATTTTTTCAGGTATAAGTTTCATTGTTCCTTATGTTGGTTCTGCTGTAAGCATTGCGGTAGCGGTTATCGTAAGCTATCTCCAATACCACTCTTTTGGTGTTCCGCTTGAAGTTTTTGTATTCTATCTAATTGTTCATTTTATCGGCGGAAATATTTTGATACCTCTGCTTTTCTCAAGGCAGCTTCGCGTTGATCCGCTTTCAACTCTCGTTGCAATACTGATTGCGGGAGGACTTTTTGGGGTATGGGGCATTATTGTGGCTGTGCCGCTTTTCGGCATAATTATTATACTTTATAGGAATTTGTTGGTACTGTTAAAATGACAATAAAATTAAATTATCTGAATTCAGGCGTTAATGTTGAGCTTGCAAATAAGCTTGCGGGAATTTTAAAAAGTGATGCAGCTACTGAGAATAGTAGAGTAATCAGCGGTATCGGCGGATTTGCGTCTATATACGATGTGAGCAATTTGGGAAAGCATCCATGCATAGTCAGCTGTACGGATGGAGTTGGAACTAAGTTAAAAATTGCATTTATGCTCAACAAGCATAATACTGTGGGCATTGATCTTGTTGCGATGAGTGCTAATGATCTTGTTGCGATGGGAGCGGAACCTCTATTCTTTCTTGATTACATAGCTACGGGAGAACTTGAGGAAAATCGCTTTAAGGAGATAATGAGCGGCATAAATAAAGGGTGCAAAATTGCTAAAATGAGCTTGATAGGCGGTGAGACTGCGGAAATGCCCGGATTTTATTCCAAAAATGAATATGATCTTGCCGGTTTTGCTACCGGATGGGTAGAGCGAGATCAGATAATTGACGGCAGGACGGTTCAAACAGGAGATCGAATCATTGGAATAGAATCAAGCGGGGCTCATAGCAACGGATATAGTCTTATAAGAAAACTGATGTTGGAAAATAGAATTGACTTGGATAGTTATGAGTCGGATTTTTCCTCCTCAATCGGCGAGGCTCTGCTTGAGCCGACATATATATATACGGAAGCGGCAAAATCTATAATGAAGCTCAGTCCGCATGCGATATGCCATATTACCGGAGGCGGCTTTTTTGATAATATAGGCAGAATTCTACCCCGCGAAAGTGAAGCGATAATAAAAATAGATAATATTCCAAAACAGCCGCTATTTTTGTGGTTAGCTAAGCTGAGTAATATGGAAAATGATGAATTGTACGCAACATGGAATATGGGAGTTGGAATGGCTGTCATATTGAGTGAAGAAAATCTTGATGAAGCTCTGAAAAGTATTAAGAATACCGGAATGAATGCTTTTGAAATAGGTTATATCAAACGGGGCAATGGGGTAAAAATTGAATAAGAAAAAAATAGGTATACTGATATCGGGTCGAGGCAGCAATATGACTGCTATTCTCAGAAATATAAAGGATGGCAACATTGATTGTGAGGTATCTATTGTTATCAGCGATAATAAAGAAGCGGCCGGGCTGCAGAAGGCGGAAAAATTCGGCATCTTGACTAAAACAGTAGAGTGCGTAGACAGGAAGCAATTTGATACCGATCTGACCAATCTTTTGAATCTTTATAAAGTGGATTATGTTATACTGGCGGGCTTTATGAGAATTCTTTCGCATAAGTTTGTGTCTGATTTTGAAAATCGTATATTAAATATTCATCCGGCTCTTCTGCCGTCATTCCAGGGACTTGATGCTCAGAGACAGGCTCTTGATGCCGGTGTCAGAATTGCCGGATGTACGGTTCATTTTGTTACAGATGATCTTGACGGCGGTCCAATCATCATGCAGGCTGCCGTGCCGGTAAAATCAAATGATACAGTAGAAACACTTTCCGAAAGAATACTGAAAAAAGAACATCTAATTTATTCTATGGCGATAGCGCTTTTGGTGAAAGGAAGATTGGAGATAAGAGCCGGCAAGGTAACAATAAAAGACGAAAATATAGATACCGATCAGTTTATGATTGTTCCATAAAAAAATGGATAAGAGGTGAATATGCAGCTTGAAGCAGTAATAGGACTTGAAACACATATAGAGCTTTCTACTAAATCAAAGATGTTTTGTTCCTGCAGTACGGATTTTGGAGCAAAACCGAATCATCATACATGTCCGGTGTGTCTGGCATTACCCGGGGCACTTCCGGTGATGAATGAGCAAACCGTTGAATATGGCATAAAATTAGCACTTGCGCTTGGGTGCAGCATCCATTCGGTTTCCCGCTTTGATAGAAAACAGTATTTTTATCCCGATCTTCCTAAAGGTTATCAGATAAGTCAGTATGAGTACCCTGCTTTTACGGGAGGCACCGTAATGCTTTCCGGTGATAGAAAGATAAACCTGACAAGAATTCACATAGAAGAAGACGCCGGCAAAAATATTCACGGGGCGGGAGCTGACAATCACAGCTATGTGGATCTGAACAGGGCAGGGGTTCCGCTTCTTGAGATGGTTACCGAACCGGAGATTAGAACTCCCGAAGAGGCTTCTGAATTCTTAAGAAAAATAAGACAGATTGTAAGGTATCTAGGAATATCGGATGGAAATATGGAGCAGGGATCCTTAAGGTGCGATGCCAATATTTCTCTGAGGCCGAAATCGTCCGAAAAACTGGGAAAAAAGGTTGAGATCAAGAATATTAACTCATTTAAACATGTTGAAAAGGCACTCAAATTTGAAATAAAAAGACAAAGAGATCTGATATTAGGTGGCGGTACGATAACGCAGGAAACCCGCTTATTCAATGCTCATGAATCTGTGACATACGCTATGAGAAGTAAAGAGGATTCTTTTGAATATCGCTATTTTCCCGAACCGGATCTTCCGCTGCTGAATATCGCAGAGGAATGGATAAAAAAGGTATCCGAAACGATTCCCGAGCTTCCAGATGCAAAAAGAAAAAGATTTGCCGAGCAATATGGCATAACCGATTACGATGCCGGTGTGCTTACCGACTTATCGGAGCTTGCAGATTATTACGAGGCATGCTGTAAAGAAGGCAGGAACAGTGCTCAGATTGCTCATCTGATTTCAACTGAACTGCTTGCAATTACAAACAAGACAGGCATGGAATTTTCTACTGTAAGGCCTGAATATGTTGCCAGAATATCCGATCTTATTGATGAAAATTTAATTTCAATAAAAATCGCAAAACAGCTGTTTCCTTTACTGTTTGAAACCGGGGACAATCCCGATAACATAATTAAAACGAAAGGTCTGATTCAGATTTCCGATTCATCGGAAATTGAGAAGATTATAGAATGCATACTTGAAGCCAACAAGGGAAATGTTGAAAAATTCAGAGCCGGAAAAACAAAAATTTTAGGGTTTTTTGTGGGACAGGTTATGAAAGAGACCAAGGGAAAGGCAAATCCTAAGCTTGTAAACAAGATTTTAATAGAAAAACTGAACGCCGTTTCCAATGAATTCGACGGTTAACACCAATGGATATAGTACTTAAGAACGGAATAGTTGTAGATCCTCTGTCGGATATTAGAAAAACTGCTGATATTGCAATTGAAAATGGAATAATTCAATCAATAGGAAATATAACAAAAAGCACTCAAGAGTTAGATTGCAAAAATAATTTTTTATTTCCTTCGCTTTTTGATCTGCATACTCATCTTCGTGAGCCCGGTTTTGAATCCTCCGAAACGATAGAAACCGGATTAGCCGCAGCTGCTCATGGAGGCTATGGAAGCATCTGCTGCATGCCCAACAGTCTGCCGGTAAATGACTCAGCTGTTATTACAAAATATATTCGTTATAGAGCTGAAGAAATAGGCGGATGCAATGTTTACCCGATTGGTGCGATAACAAAAAATTTATGCGGTAAATCGCTTTCCGATATGTACAGTCTCAGGAATGCAGGGGTAGTTGCCTATTCTGATGACGGATTTTCGGTAGAGGATTCTTCTTTGCTCAGAAAGGCGATGAAAATAGCAAAGTCTATTAATATGCCTCTTTTTCTGCACGAAGAGGATAAATTTTTATCGTATGGCGGAATGATCAGAGATGGTGAAATTGCGGTACGATTGGGCTTGAACGGCATTCCGCCATCCTCGGAATCATCGATTATCGCAAGAGATCTCGAGATTGTCAGAGAAACAGGAGCAAGAGTTCATTTTTGTCATATAAGCTGCATCAGATCGCTTCAGCTTATAAAGGAGGCGAAGAGAGACAACCTGCCTGTTACATGCGAAGTTACACCGCATCATTTGTGTTTTACCGATCTGGATGTCGGACAGTACAATACAAATGCCAAGGTTAACCCTCCGCTAGCCTCAATATCAGACAGGGATGCGCTTATCGACGGCCTTATTGATGGAACTGTAGACGCAGTTGCAACAGATCATGCTCCGCATTCGCATGATATGAAGCGCAAATCTATTAAAGATGCGGCATTTGGAATGAGCGGTATAGAAACAGCCCTGCCTTTACTTTATACAAGTCTGGTAAAATCGGGAAAAATTGATTTTTCGAAGCTTTTATATAAAATGATAATTGTACCTGCGCAGATTGCAGGGGTTGAGCCGAATACAATGGAAACGGGAAGGTTGGCGAATATAACCGTTTTTGATCCGTCAAAAACATATAATGTTACGGAGAAATTTTTCCTGTCAAAAGGGAAAAACTCGCTTTTGCTCGGTAAATCGCTGGAAGGGGCAGTAAAAGCGACTATATTTAACGGCAAATTTAGCTATAGGATGTTTTAAAAGTGCTTTTGAAAAAAAAGAAAATTGATAAGTCTTATTGGAATAAATGTAAAAGATGCGGCGAACTTATATATAACGATGATCTGATAGAAAACCTGTCTATCTGTACCTCATGCGGAGCCTATTTCAGAATGGGAGCGAAGGAACGGATTGATATGCTGTGCGATTCAAACAGTTTCAAAGAGATTAACAGGTCCGTCAAGTCATCTGATCCGCTTGACTTTACCGATCTTGTTCCATACAGAGAAAGATTGGCAAAATCCAGACAAAAATGCGGTATGGAAGAATCGGTTATAACCGGAATTGCCTCAATTGATGATATGGCTGTTGCTATAGGAGCTATGGATTTTGGATTTATGGGTGGAAGCATGGGCTATGCAACAGGAGAAAAGCTGGTACGTCTTATCGAATATGCTATAAAAAAGAAGAGGGCTCTTGTGATTGTTTCAGCATCCGGAGGAGCAAGAATGCAGGAAGGAGCTCTGTCCCTGATTCAAATGGCAAGAACCGCCGCAGCTCTGTCAAGACTGGCAGAACATCAGATTCCTTATATTTCCATTATGACTGATCCCACAACCGGCGGAGTTGCCGCTTCCTTCGCTATGCTGGGAGATATTAACATAGCAGAACCGGCTGCTTTGATTGGATTTGCAGGACCGAGAGTTATTGAAGATACAATAGGCCATAAGCTTCCAAAGGAATTTCAGAGATCTGAATTTTTGCTTGAACATGGTTTTTTGGATGCAATCGTCGGCAGAAGAGAATTGAAATCCAGGGTTGCCTCAATTTTGAAAATTTTACTTCATAAAAAATGAATAAGATTCTGCTCGTTATAACAGACGGAGTAGGGCACCGCAACGAAATCAAAGGTAATGCGGTTAAACTGGCCAAGATGCAGAACTTTAACAGGCTCCTTGATGTGTGCCCCAACTGCCTGCTGAATGCTTCCGGCAATGCAGTCGGGCTTCCTGAGAACCAGATGGGAAACTCAGAGGTAGGTCATCTTACCATCGGAAGCGGAAGAATAATAGATCAGGATCTTGTTAGAATAAGTAATTCAATTAAGGATAAAAGTTTTTTCAGCAACAAGATTATATTGGATGCGCTGGAATATGCACTTAATCACGATAGCGCCTTTCATATTCTAGGGCTTCTTTCGGATGGAGGTATTCATAGTCATAAAGACCATCTTTATGCAGTTATGAAATTGGCTAAGAAAAAAGGAATCAAAAAGCTGTTTATACATCCGTTTTTAGATGGAAGAGACACAGATCCGCACAGCGGCGTGAGCTTTTTGAGAGAGCTTAAAGATAAAATAGAGGAAATTGGAATCGGTAAAATTGCCGATATCTCCGGAAGATACTACTCTATGGATCGCGACAAACGATGGGAAAGAACCAAACTTTCATATGATATGCTTACGCAAGGAGCAGTCATTACCGATGTCGATTTTATTCATGCAATAAAAGAGTCGTATGAAAACGGCATTACAGACGAGTTTGTCAAACCTGTAAGTATAGTTGAAAACGGCAAGCCTGTAGGTTTAATAAAGAATAATGATTCAATCTTTTTTATCAATTTCAGAGGCGATAGAGCCAGACAAATTGTAAGGGCGTTTGTTGATGATAATCTGACCGGTTTCATAAGAATAAAAAGGCCGATTGTTTATTTTGCATGCATGGCGGAATATGACAGTAAACTTGGACTTCCTGTGGCGTTTCTCCCTATTGATGTCAAAAATTGTCTCGCCGAAGTCATTTCAAAAAGCGGTGTCAAACAGCTTCATATTGCCGAGACTGAAAAATATGCACATGTTACATTTTTTTTTAACGGAGGCAGAGAGGAGTCGTTTTTAGGCGAAGACAGAATCATAATTCCTTCTCCAAAGGTGGCAACTTATGATATGGAACCTCAGATGAGGGCATTGAAGATAACTGATAAGGTAGTAAATGCAATGGCAACCGGACAGTACGGTTTTATTGTAGTCAATTATGCCAATGGTGATATGGTGGGACATACCGCGATTATGGACGCTGCAATTGTCGCCATGAACACTATTGATGAATCAATCGGCCGTCTGTATGATGCTTCACTTGAGAACGGTTTTACGCTTATCATTACCGCCGATCATGGCAATATTGAGCAAGAGATTAATGACGACGGCAACCCTATGACGGCTCATACCGTGAATCCGGTTTATTTTATCCTGTGCAATCATAAAACCAATAATCCTAATTTCGGAAACAACGATAAAGCTGTGTTTGGTCTTTCTTCTGTGGCACCTACAATTTTAAAAATTATGGGTATAGATAAACCTGATGAAATGACAGGAGTTCCGCTCATATAATGAACCAAATTGTTTCATATCGCTTAAAGATATTAGGCAATGTTCAAAAAGTCGGTTACAGAAACTGGATGCGTGAAACGGCAATCGAAACCGGCATTGCCGGATGGGTAAAAAATTGTCCTGATTCTAGTGTAGAGGCATTGATTGAGGGCAATGAAAATGCTATAAATAGAATTATTGAAAGTTGCGGCAAAGGTCCTACTTTTGCTACAGTAAAACTGGTTGTGAAACGGAAGGTCAATTTTGAGGGCTGCAAAAATTTTATAATTAAATAACAGGAATAACAATGTTTGATTTATTACTTGACAAAGCGATAGAGAATTTTTTGAGAGACAATATTGAGGAGGCTAAAAAGGGATTTGAGTCATGTTTAATGCTTAAGCCTGACGATAAACTTGCTATGCTTTGCTATACAATTGCCGATCTGCCGCAAGAAGGCTTAGAAAGCTCAAAGAGTTTGATGCGTTATGCGGCAGTTGCGAATGATGATGAAATAGACGGACTGTTATCGTATATTTTTGATGAGAATGAACGTCGCATTGAAAGTAATAACGGTTTTTCTACAAGCTGGACACCTGAAGCTGAATCTAAAATTACCAAAAGAATCAAAGATGATCTTGAGACAGCAGTAAAAATTGATCCCGGGTTTTCCGAGGCTGAGCTTTTTTTGGGTAAGATATATCGAAAAATGGGAGATTACGGTACTGCAGTTGAACATTTACAGAAATCACTTCTCATAAATCCATTTGAATTGGAAGCCGTCAACGAAATCGAAACTCTTATTACCGAATATGATAAAAAACCCGGAAGAAAAGAAGAAGCATAGGCATTTACTCAAGATACTTTTAGTGCGCAGCATCAGTTATTAATTCAAGGCTATGTTGTCTTTAATTCTCCTCATAAAAAAGGCAGCGGTGTTTCGTACGCGGGCTCGCTTTCGAGTTTGATAGGATAGTCTTTTGTGAAACATGCGGCGCAGAACTCTTTTCCCTCGACTGCTTTCATCATTCCGTCCAATGAGAGAAAACTAAGACTGTCGGCTGTAATATATTTTCTGATTTCCTCAACCGAGTGGCTTGATGCAATCAATTCTCTTCTTGTAGGAGTGTCCACACCGTAAAAGCATGGTGAGATAAACGGAGGGCTTGATATTCTCATATGCACTTTTTTTGCTCCTGCTTCTTTTATCATTTTTATTATTTTCTTTGATGTAGTACCTCTTACAATCGAATCATCAACAACGGTAACCGTTTTTCCGTCTACTATACTTCTGATAGGATTCAGCTTGAGTTTTACGCCGAAATGTCTTATTGACTGCGACGGTTCAATGAAGGTACGACCTACATAATGATTTCTCATAAGTCCCATCTGGAAACTTATATTGGATCTCTCGGCAAATCCTAAGGCTGCCGGAATGCCTGAGTCGGGAACCGGAATTACGATATCTGAATCAACCATTGATTCTTCGGCAAGAATAGCTCCCATCTTTTTTCTAACATTGTATACCGATTTTCCCCATAACAGCGAATCCGGTCTTGCAAAATATACATATTCGAAGATACATGGCGCCGGCGTTTTATGTGCAAATTGCCGGCTTTCTATACCGTTATGCGTGATAAAAAGTATTTCTCCCGGCATAACATCTCTTACGAAATTGGCTTCAATGAGGTCGAATGCGCAGCTTTCCGAAGATAGTATATAGCAGTCGCCTTTTTTGCCCAGCGAAAGCGGTCTTATTCCGTACGGATCTCTTATGCCTATAAGCGAATCGGTTGTCATGAGAACGAGCGAATAAGCTCCTCTGACCTTGCCGAGAACTGAGATCAGGGATTCCTGCAGGTTAATGGATTTGCTCTTTGCCAGAAGATGAAGAAAATTTTCGGTATCACTTGTTGTATGAAATATGGCTCCCTCTTCAATAAGATGATGTCGGATGGATTCGGAATTAATAAGATTGCCGTTATGTGATATCGCAATATAACCGTCTTTAAAATATGCGGCAAACGGCTGAACATTGTTTATTGAAGATGCTCCGGTTGTTGAATATCTATTATGTCCTATTGCAGCATCACCTTTAAGATTTTCAATCACCTGTTTCGTAAAGATTTCCGAAACCAGACCTCGATCTTTGTGTCCGTAAAACTCTTTTCCATCTGTAGATATTATGCCTGAGGACTCCTGTCCCCTGTGCTGAAGTGCATGAAGTCCCAAATATGTAAAATTTGCAGCATCCTTGTTTCCGAATACTCCGAAAACTGCACATTTATCATGAACGCCCATCTATTTCAATAAATCCGCTGTTGAATACAGCCCTGCTTTTTGTTTGCACAGGAAGCGAGCAGCTTCAAGTGCTCCGGCTGCAAATGTATCTCTGCTTGTTGCCCTGTGACTTATTTCGAGAATTTCGCCATCTCCTGCATAAATTACCTTGTGATCTCCAACTATATCGCCTCCTCTTATGCTATGGATGCCTATTTCGCTACCGGTTCGTTTTCCTATAACGCCATGTCTGCCGTATCTTCCGTTATCTGTTAATGAAATTCCAAGATGCTCGGCAACAATATCGGCTATTTTACCTGCAGTACCGCTTGGTGCATCTACCTTGTTTCGATGATGCGCTTCAACGATTTCGATATCAAATCCTTTGTCTGCAAGCAGATCGGTAAGAATTCCCGTTAATTTAAAAAGTATATTTACTCCGAGGCTCATATTCGGAGATAAGAGCACTGAACATGTTTTTGCAGCCTGCCGTATAGTTTCTACATCATCATTACTGAGTGCTGTCGTTCCGATAACTATTTTTTTAGACAGTTTTTGTGTTATGTCTAAATGTCTTATGGTTGCTTCAGGATTAGAGAACTCAATCAAAACATCTGAATTTTTTATTACATCGGCGGCGTTATCTGTTATGAGAATGTCGTTTCCGACGGCTTTGCCGATTGTTTCGGCCCCGGATTTTTCAATTGCTCCCGATAACTTAAGATCTTTTGACTGATTGATTAAGGCGATGATTCTTTGTCCCATTCGTCCTGATGCTCCGGACACTGCAATATTGATCATTTAAGCAGTCCGTAACTTGTCAGAACCGATTTTAGATTGTCGATATTACGATCACTCAGTTTGTACAGCGGAAGTCTTACTTCCTCAGATACTAAGCCGAGCATTGCGCATGCGGTTTTGACCGGTATAGGGTTTGTTTCAATAAACATTGCCTTATGAAGCATGTAGAGCGTTTTATTTATCTTTTTTGCTTCCTCGAAATTGCCTGAGAGAGCGGCATCCGTTAATGAGACAATCGCCTCCGGCCAGACATTTGATGTAACCGATATTACTCCTTTTGCTCCTATAGAAATAAGCGGCAGTGTCATAAAATCATCTCCTGATAATACGGTAAAGCCTTTTTTTGCTTTAAGTAGGATTTCAGTTGCCTGCTTTATCGACCCCGATGCCTCCTTGATTGCAACAATGTTGGAGTTTTCAGACAGACGAGCTACAGTATCAGGAGCTATGTCGGAGCCTGTACGCGATGGAACATTATAAAGAATTACCGGTATTCCGCATTCGGCTATCTCGGAAAAGTGACGATATAACCCTTCCTGAGTAGGTTTATTGTAATACGGACAGACGGATAAGACATAATCTGCTCCCGATTTTTTAGCGTATTTCGTGAGACTTACAGCTTCTGATGTACTATTTGCTCCTGCTCCGGCAATAACAGGAACAGTGCCGGCAACCGTTTCAACCGCCGTATCAATGACCTTCTGATGTTCCGTAAAATTCAAAGTTGCGGATTCTCCAGTCGTTCCGACAGGAATGATTCCGTTTATGCCGGCAGACAGTTGTCTTTCTATGAGTTTTTTGTAACCTTCAATGTCGATTCGATTGTTTTCAAACGGCGTAACAATTGCCGTCATGGCACCTTGTAATTTTTTCATCTTTCCTCCTTCTTGCATTCAAGTTTGTAATATCTCTGTCAATCTATGAACGATCATCTCAAGCCCCGAGTCAGCCTCCTCTTTTGCTTGAATTTCGGCAAAATAGCCCTGCTGCTGTCTGCAATTTGCGTCCTGGTGAGACTAATCGAACTTCTCAATGGAGCCTGCAGAACCGGCAGAGATGTCTCTTATTATAATTTATACTATCTTTTCACGATTGACAACAACTATTTAAAAAATAGAATAAGATTATGGGTATGAGAAGTTTTAGTGATTTACAGGCAAGGTATCGTTTTACATCAAATGATGAATCCAATCTTAAGGCAATTTTGCCGATCGCCGGTGAAAATTCTGCAGCATTTAAGATGGAATTTAACAAGGAACTTCTAAGTTACAAAAGAATAAGGGAATTTTTCCCTGATAATAAAGATCTTGAAAAACATGGCGAGTTGATAACCGAATGGTTTCTTATGCTTTTTAGCGGACCGTTTGATTCAAATTATACCAAATATGTAAGATCAATAGCGAGAGCGCATGTAAAAAACGGCGTTCCGATCTATTATATAACGGACGCTATGAACTTTGTCAGAGATTTTTGCATAAGTATGATAGATGATAATGTAGAATTTTCTGTAAGATCCAAACTCAAAAGATCGACAAACAGAATTATAGATATGAATCTCGGAATACTGACAAGTGAACATCTCGATAGATATATAGAAAAACGTGATTTTATGCAAAAAGTGGAAGGCGGAATAATACGGTTTTCCAAACGCTTTACTCAGATTCTCAATATTGTCCTTATAATCTCGCTTGTCCTTATTTCTATAGGAATTACGGCAGATATTGTTATCAGTCTTCTGAGAATCAGAGAAATCGGAGTTCAAAATGGTGTTATAGGAGCTCTGGGTTCCATACTGGTATTGTGGGTAATGATTGAGATAACCGATACTGAAATAAACCACTTGAAGGGGCAAAAGATTCCTATAAGTGCATTTATCGGAGTTGCGCTTGTTGCGTTTGTTAGAGATTCGCTTGTTTCGACCATGTCAATAGAAAAAAATTACATGACAACAGTCATAAGTGTTTTTGCCATCTTGCTTCTGGGCATAACCTATTGGCTTGTTAAGAAGAAGGAAAGATGATAGCATCTATGCTCGGTACACTTGAAAAATCAGTCAAAGTGTTCATAAAGCAGCCTATATTGCTTGTTATACCGTTTTTCCCTGCAGTTGTTTCTCTTGCCTCATGGCTTATAGCGCAATCGGCGATAAAGGGATATCTGAATAATGCTCATAGCAGCATTATTGTAACTTTATTTCATTTTGTCACACTATTTTCATATATACTGTTTTCCTCGATTCTAATGATATTCATTGAATCTTATTACAAAAAAATTCCCTTTTTTGAAGTTTTTCATGATATCTATTCTAATAGAGCATTAGAGATTATTGCAGCTTGTTTTGCAATTTCCGTAACAATTGAAATAGGTTTAAAGCTTTTTGTGCTCCCCGGACTGGTTGTTATTTTCTTTTCTCTATTTATAATACCTTTTATGGTGATAGGTAAACTCGGTATAATGCGGTCTGTAAGAATGAGTATCTACTTTTCGAAAAAATATTGGGAAACTGTTTTGATATATGCAATTGTTTTGATAGCTCTATCTATTATTGTCAGCGGAATCTTTTCTATTTTGGGTGTAGTGGGCAATTTTATTGCTACATGGATCATCTATGGCTACAGCGCATCCGTATTGCTGAATATCTATCTTTTACTACAAGACAAGTATGAACTGTTTATCTATGAAAGCTAAAACTATTTCCATATCCAATCAAAAAGGAGGCGTCGGAAAGACTACAACGGCGATAAATCTTTCTGCCGGATTGGCTATTACGGGGAAAAAGGTTTTGCTTATTGATCTTGATCCTCAGGGAAATGCTACATCCGGTTTAGGAATAAGTAACGATAAGTTTGACTATAATATATATCATGTATTAATAGGTAGAAAAACAATAAAACGGGCGACTATAAATGTTAGAGAATTTGCCATAGATTTGGTTCCGTCCGATATATCATTGATTGGTGCAAAAATTGAACTCATAACTTCTGAGAGCAGAGAAAGTCTGCTTAAAGATGCTATATCCAAGAGCAGCGACAGCTACGATTTTATAATAATCGATTGTCCGCCGTCACTGGGAATTTTGACAATAAATGCTCTTGTTGCGTCTGATTCGGTAATAATACCCGTTCAATGTGAGTATTATGCTATGGAGGGAGTGGCGCAGCTTTTGAATACCATAAGACTTGTACGCGCAACATACAATGCCACCTTAGATATTGAGGGATTCCTGTTGACAATGTATGACAAAAGAAACAATTTATCGATTCAGGTGGCAAATGAAATGAGACAGCACTTTTCAGGCAAGGTTTTCTCTACCCATGTTCCCAGAAATGTAAGACTGTCCGAATCGCCGAGCTTTGGGAAACCTGTAATCTATTATGAGGAAAAATGTGCCGGAGCTCAAAGCTATCTTGCGCTTACAGAGGAGCTGCTTTCTGAAGCGTCGTAGTTTGGGCAAAGGGCTTTCCGCTCTTATTCCCGATATAGATAAAGATATTTTAAATATTGTAAGAATCGATAAAATTTTACCTAATCCGTTTCAGCCGCGCCGCGAATTTAACGTAGAGAGTCTGAAGCAACTGTCCGAAACAATTAAAAAAGAGGGCATTCTGGAACCGGTTCTGCTTAGAAAAATTGCAGATAAATATCAGATAATTGCAGGAGAAAGAAGGATACGTGCGGCAAAGTTGGCGAAAATTTCAACTGTTCCGGCGATCATCAAATTTCATATAACTGATGTTCAAATGGCGAAATTTGCTCTAATAGAAAATTTGCAGCGAGAAGAACTAACCTGCGTAGAGCAAGCTCAGGGATATAAAAAGCTGATCGACAAATTCGGCTATAATCAGCAAACCGTCGCGGAAATTGTTGGCAAGCAGAGGGCAACGATTGCCAATCTGTTGAGAGTGTTAAATCTTCCTTCAAAAGTTATTGATCTTCTTCAAAGACGCTCTCTTTCATTGGGTCACGCAAAAGTACTGTTGTCCGTTTCCGACAGCGACAGGCAGATTTTTCTTGCCGTAAAAGCCGCAAAAAAACAGCTTTCCATCAGATCACTTCAAAATGAAATAAACAGAACCGGAAAGCATGAAAATATCAACAGAGATTACAGGGTCTATGAAGAAAAACTCGTTAGCACTCTAAACCTTCCTGTCAGAATCACCGGTAATAGAATAACAATAAGATTCAATGATGATGATGAGCTTGAGAAAATTGTAAAACGATTCTCGGAGGTTTAAAAAATTGCTGAGGTTCATTAAGCTGATTTGAAAAAAAAGCAGTATTGCTTTCTTTGTATGCTATGATGATCACTGAATATCTACTGATGATCAGGCAGCATGGAAAGAATTTTTTTATAAAACTGATCGGAGCAGTATTTCTTGTTTTGTTTATATCCGGGTGTATTAACAAAAACGGATTATCACCCAAAATAAGATTGCCTCAAAATTATAGCGATATAAATGTAAAAGGCGTTTTCAACTCAAACAGCTATAAATGGTGGAGGGAATTCGACAGCAAAACAATAGATCAGCTCGTAGAGACAGTATTAAATAATAATAATGATATAAAAGCTGCAGCTGAAAAAATTCTTGAGATGAGAGCAGAATTTTCTGGTTCTCACAGTGCGCTTTTTCCATCCGTATATACAAACTTTAATGCCGCAAGACAAAAACAAAACCCCGTCAACGGTATAACGGGCAGAGCAAACAGCTATTATTTCAACAGTTTTCATCTCTCCCTTTCGGCATCCTATGAAATCGATCTTTGGAAGCGTCTATCGTCTTCGGACAAGGCTGCCAGAGCAGCTATGCTTGAAACGGAGGAGAATAAAATTACAGTGATTCATGCGGTTATTTCAGATACAGTAATGCTTTATCTTGAAACATCCGGTATAAATCGAAGGATAAACCTGCTGAAAAAAGAGCAAAAGCTTTTAAAACAAATAATATCAATAAAAAAACAGCGATATAAAAATGGAACGACTTCCTTGCTTGATTTAAAAAAAAGTGAATATGAATTTGCGAATAAAGAGATGGAGCTTCTATCGCTGAAACAGCAGCTTTACGACAAGAAATATAAACTTATGATTCTTTTGGGAAAATACCCTGATGATATCAAACCGTACAAACTGTTTGACTTTAGAAGTAAAAATCTACCCGTTCTATCTGATCTGCCTTCTTCGCTGCTTCTGAAAAGACCGGATATCAGGGCAAAAATATTGCAGATAAATCGTATGAGTTTTGTGCTGAAGGCAGCTCGTGCAGCAAGATTTCCGCAGATAAACCTTACCGGCAGCTACGGGAGCGAATCAGATGCGCTTAAAGATATTTTTAGACCTGAAAATATTCTGTGGCAGATTGCCTCCGGTATCAGTGCTCCTCTATTTGATGCAGGAAAATTGAAATCATCGGAAAATGCTGCACTGCATAAATACAATGAGGCAGTCATAAACTACGCAAAAACTCTGATGGAAGCATTCTATGAGGTTCAGAATGCTTTGCAGAATAACGAGCTTCTGGACAAAAAGAGGAGTTATGCAGAGATTCTTTTAAAAAACGCAGAAGTTCGGAAAAATATTATATTGAGCAGATATAAAACCGGTTTAAGTGATCTTGTAACTCTTTATAATGCGCAGATGAGCTATTACCAAACAAGCGACCTTCTTAATCAGACTGATTTGGCATTCTATCTTAACAGAATTTCACTTCATAAAGCGATTGGCGGTTCTTGGATAAAAACTGAGAAAAAGGGAGAACACGGATATGAATAAAAGCAGGATAAAAAGCGGATTGTTTCAATTTTTTATTGTTATTTTGTTTGCGGCAGCTGCTGTTTTTACTGTTAAAATTTTGATAGCCACAAAACCTATTGTAAAAAAGAAAAGACCCGTGACGGTTTTACCCATTGTGAGAACAATGACCGTAAAACTAAAGCCGTTTACTGCAAGTGTTTCCGATTACGGAACAGTTGAGCCTTTCAGAAAATTTGATCTTTTGCCGCAGGTTGGCGGGAAGGCAACCTATGTTTCAAAAAATCTCATGGCCGGCGGTTCATTCAAAAAAGGAGAACTGCTCGTTAAAATTGATGATGCCGATTATAAGATTGCATATACAACGGCTCTTTCAAAAATAGAAAGTGCAAAAAGTAATCTTGATGTACTGACAGCGGAATCAGCTGCTGCAAAATCCGAATGGGACAGATATAATGCAGGCAGCATTCCTCCGCCGCTTCTTATAAAAACTCCACAGATAGAGGCGGCAAAAGCAGCTCTACTGGCATCTGAAGCAGATCTCCAAATGTCAAAACTGAATATTAAAAGAACGCAGATACGGGCTGCATGCAAAGGTAGAGTATATTCTGAGCAGGTTGCTGCCGGTCAATATCTTAATAAAGGTCGGAAATTTGCAGCAATTTACTGCACAGATAAACTTAAAGTTGTTGTGCATATAGATCCTGCAGAAGCTGTTTTTCTGCAAATTCCGGGCTATAGCACTGATAAGACTTACGGTTCCGATGCCGTAATAAAAGAGAGTCTTGGCAAAAAAATCTATTTGTGGTACGGAAAAATCATTGGAGCTGCTCCAATAGACGAGAAAACGAGAACACTTCCCGTGATAATAAGTATAAAAAACAATTATAAACTTAATCATTATCTTCCAATCGGATCATTCGTTAAGGTTGTTCTGGAGGGAAAAACAATAAATAATGCTGTTGTTCTGCCTCAAAATGCTCTGCACGAGAGCGAAAAGGGCAGGGAAGGAGTTTTTCTTGTCGGTACGGATAAGAAAATAATCTACAAACGCGTCAAAATAGAAAAATATTCTGAAAAAGGCATTATTATCAACGGTGGATTGAAAAATGGTGATCTGATTGTGGTCTCAAACGACAGTTCCCTGAAAATCGGCATGAAGGTAAATATAGACAAAAGATATGAAAAATAGATGAGAGCTCTCATATCCTGGTTTGCAGACAATCATGTTGCTGCAAATCTTTTGATGATTTTAGTGCTTGTTTTGGGAACCGTTACGACAATAGATTCAAAAATAGAGATTTTTCCGGAAACCGCATCGGGCCTTATATCAATCAGCGTATCATATCCGGGAGCAGCTCCATCGGAGATTGAACAGGGTATTATAAAACGAATTGAAGAAGGAATCTCCGGCATTGAGGGCATAAAAAGCATAAATTCTACAGCATCGGAAGGTATTGCTTCGATAATCGTTGAGGTGAGGAATGGGTGGAATACCGGAAACGTACTTGATGATATAAAATC
>JAADFJ010000035.1 GCA_013152955.1 Campylobacterota bacterium | reverse complement strand
ATAACGGATACTCGGTGGAAGAAACGATAGCGATGTTGACAAGCAAGCGATTGGCCGATTGGCCGAAAACAACGAAAAGGTTGTTGGACGCGAAAAAGAAAAACGCCGATGACGGTTTTCGTTTTGACGCCGCCGCCTGAAAATAAAACTTACTCAAATAAACGCCGTTAAAACAACCCGAGCAAGTCGGGTCGTTTTCGTTTGCGGCGCTGTTTGGACGAAATTCTAACCTTTTTTGAATCCCTGCCTGCCGGCAGGCAGGCCGTCCAGCGTATCCGCCCGCCTCCTCCGCCAGCCGGCGGATACGGCGACAGACAAAACAGAAAAATTTCCCCTGTCTGCCGACAGGCAGGTCTACATTTTTTTATCCGCCAACTGGCGGAGCGCGCTCCCATCCCGCCTTGGCGGGACAATTAAGGAAAAGAAAATTTTTCTGTTTTGCCTTCCTCTTGACAGAGGAATTGCGGAAACGCTTTCCCGCCCCCAGTCCCGCTTCGCGGGACAGAGCAAGCGGGCAATCCCGCCGCGGCGGGATCCCCAAACCCACTTCCCTGTCTGCCGACAGGCAGGCTTTTTGCCCGCTTGCTTGTTCGCTCGCTTCGCGAGCGCGGCGGCGGGGATTTTTAAAATATAAGAGGAATCATATTCATGATTTAATTGAAATGTTCTGAACATACCTATCCGCAATATCTAAAATTTCATCAAAAGTAAAAATTTGTATGTTATGTATACTATTTCTAAGTTTTGTAAAATCCCTCTTTAATTGTTCTTTTCGTTCGTCAGATAATTTATTCTGGTTTTTGCAAATTTTATTTTTAGATGAAATTATTATAATGCCTCTAGGCCTAAACAAATTTTCATCAATATTTAAATATTCTAATAATTCTTTCCCTGCTTTTGTTTTTTGAAATTTGTTATCAGCAACCGCATCCATATAGTTTATTGTTTGAATTATGGCCTTACTCATTTCAGAAGAAAAAGCAAAATTTTCATGACGATTATCCCAAGTTAAAATATTTTTCAAGTGTGTTTTTATTTCAATAATATCTATTCCATCATAATGATTAACTCCAATAAAATCTGGATATTTCTTTTCTTCATTTTCAATATTTCTTAATTCAACTTTAGGCAAAATCTTTTTATAAGAAAAAAATAAATACAAAAGATAATCCTCAAAAAATTTCTGCCACACTGTTTCTAATTGTCCAACACTTTCGTCTGCTATTCGTTTAATAACCTTTCTTGCTTCAGCAGTTTTTACACTATCACTTTTTAGCTTCAAAATTTTTCGACCAAACTTTATAATTTGTTCAAGGCTTTCTCTTATAAAATAATTGTCTAAACGCATTCTGTATTCCTTCGGAAAAACTCTTTGTTTTAGCATTCTTTCAAAAAGTTGCCCGAGAGCTTCTATGTCGTCATCATTCAAGTACTTTTTAAAATCCTCTCTTTTTCTTTTTGTTTTTAAATTTAATCGATGAATCTGAAAATCAAAATCTCCTTTATTGAAAAAAGTTATTCTACCAATTTTCTTGTTTAAAAAATCAAATTTTAGCTGATTTATGAAATAGTGTAATAAACTTTCTCTTGATTGATTTGCTTTTGTGTTTATTCTTATAATTTCGCTAACAACTTCTTTGTATTTGTCTGGTTTAATCTGTAATATATTTTTTGATAACGCGATATCTCTCTTGTATTTTTCTGATATTTTTATCTTCTCAACTCCTTCAAAAACTTCCTTAAAGATGGTGTAATTTCTATAACCTCGCAAAAGATTATATCCATAATTATTTTTTTCTTCATTGATCCAATAGTTAATAAAATCAATAATGTTTAATTTTTTATCAATGAGTAAAGAAATATAATTTTCTCTTTTTATAAGGCTATTTTGATCTGCGCTAAAATCAAAAAAATATAACTCAAAAAAACCTTTCTGTTTTTTAAGAATAAAGTTATCTGTAGCAATAATTTTGATATATCCCTTTTTAGTATTGATTTCTAACTTATCTTTCCAAGGGAATTTTTCAAAAAGTTGAAAAATGTTATTTATTTCCTCGCTCATAATTTGTTGTTTATAAAATCTTGTATCCGTTTTTTCGCAAGCGCAACATATTTTTTCTCTTTTTCAATACCAATCCAATCTCTGCCAAGTGCCTTCGCGACAACTGCCGTTGTTCCGCTTCCTAAAAATGGATCTAAAACTAAATCACCCTTTTTACTTGCAGTAAGTAAAACTTGTTGGATTAGCTTCAGCGGCTTTTGTGTTGGATGTGCTTTGATTCCGTTTTCATCTTTTAATCTTTCAGGACCACGACAAATTTTAAAAACCCAATCTGTATCTTTCATTTGTTTGCCGCCATTCATTCGCTTTAGCAATTCGTTGTTAAAAGTATAATTTTTACAATTTTTATTTTTTACCGCCCAAATTAAAGTTTCGTGGTTGTTTGTAAATCTTCGTCCGTTAAAATTCGGCATAGCATCAATCTTCACCCAAATTACATCATTCAAAAACCATAACCCTAAATCTTGCATAATTTTTCCAACCCTGAAAATATTGTGATACATACCCATTACCCAAATCGTACCTGTTGGTTTCAAAATTCTTTGGCATTCTTTTAACCAGCTTTCTGTAAAACGATCATATTCTTCATAACTTTCAAATTTATCCCATTCATCATTTACGGGAATTACTTCTGTTCCATTTTCTCGGATAAGTTTTCTGTTCTTTGGTAACTGCAAATTATATGGTGGATCAGCAAAAATCAAATCAATGGAGTTATCGGGAAAATCCTTTAAAACTTCTATACAATCGCCATGAACAATTTCGTTTTTGGGCAACATAATAAGCTTCTATTTTTTATATAAAATGTAATACTTTAACCCTTTTAAATTATAATTAAACATTTTATATAAGCGCCCTCTGCTTTTTATATTGGCAAGATATTTTACTAAATTACTCTTTCTAATAAATGGATAAAATCTTATTTCTTGTTTTTCTGTTCCTCTTTCTTTCCACTTAAAATTCACTATAAGAGGAGGAGTAAGAAAACCTGATTTTAAAACTTTCTCTATAATATCCCACCCAGCTCCCCTAATAATATCCTTCGGTTTTGTATTGTTGCTTTTTATCTGGGCGCGAAAATTACAAGCAGTGCACTGTACATCATAAAGAGGATATCCTTTAGGTAACAACATTAACTTTCTATTACAATTAGGACAGTTGACCAAATCAACCACTTCAATTTCTCCTTTATCACCTATTATTTGATTATTTATTACTGGCATAATTTAACAATTAATCCTTTCTTCTAAAATAGAAGATATTGTTTTATAAATAGTCTTTTCAGAAGATTTTTCTTTGAAATAATCAAGCAACAACTTCAGAGTTTTCTTTTCAGGGAAAATCGTTAAAACAATTTCATTGAAAATAACATCATCTTGAAAAATCTTTCTGTAAAGACTTGGCGATAAATCTTTTATTTCTTCAAACGAGCTTTCAGCGTCAATATCAAAATTTGTTTCCGGAAAATCAGGAATTTCTTTTTTCCATTGTTCCAAATAACTTAATATCTCGTCCCAAACATCTTTTTTGTTTAATAATTCAAATAACTCAACGCCATAAAACAAATAAAGTTCAACGCCATAATCATGAGACATTTTTTCTAGCTCTGCTTTATAATAATTTTTGTTTTTCTGTAAATCTGGATCAATAAAATAGAAAATCCCGACAAGATTTCTCTCGTCATATTTGCTAATCATTTCGTTTAATTTTTTCTCAAAGTTTTCTATCTGTCCTCTCTTCTTTGTAGAATCGTGGTCGTCTCTAATTTTTTGTTCAATAAAATAAACTTTGTTGTTAAATTTAAAACATTGATCCAAATTTAATTCGTCATTATCACCGTTAACAAATTTTTTCTCTAAAATTTCATAACCAAATTCTCTAAAGTACTCCTCAATAACTTCCTCAAAAGCATCGCCAAAACGGATTTCATGGGATTGGAGCAAGTTTTGCAAAATTTTGGCTTTTGGTTTTGTTGGCCTGAATAAGCCAATATACCTGTTTGGATATTTGGCTATTTTTTCAATCAAAAGAGCCTTTGATTCCTCAAATATGGTTTCGTTGAAAATGTTTTTAAATTTTTCGTATTTCATAAGTCTATGATAAATATTTTTTAATATAATTATTTCTTATTTCATCAATAAGCACCAAATCACCTTTCTTATCTTTTGCATGCCAATAAGTCCAACCATTATTTGAAACCTTACCAAGAATTTCTGCGCTTATTTTATGGATTGAACCCACTTTATCATTCCATTTTAAAGTCGCGTCTGCCAAAACTTTTGCTTTATGTTTTTTGTATTTTGAATATAAATAATCGCCAATCTTTATATATCCCACTTCAATTAAATTTCCAAAAGAAACTTTAGGTTTCTTTTTCTCAATTGAATATGTTAATAATTCATCGTCAAGCGGTTTAACCTTTTTAATTCTTTCATTGGCAATTTTGATATAAAAATCTTCTTTTTCTATACCAATAAAATTCCGTTTTAGTTTTTTGGCAACTGCCCCTGTTGTTCCGCTTCCCATAAAAGGATCTAAAACTATATCACCAACATTTGAGGTTGATAAAATAATTCTAAAAAGCAAAGCTTCTGGCTTTTGTGTAGAATGAGCTTTTTCACCATTTATCTTTATTCTTTCACCACCATTGCAAATAGGAATATACCAATCGCTACGCATTTGCTTATCGTCATTAAAAGCTTTCATTGACTTGTAATGAAAAGTAAATTTAGATTTTTGATCTTTACTAGCCCAAATCAATGTTTCTTGAGCATTATTAAAGCGTGTGCCTCTAAAGTTCGGCATTGGATTAGTCTTAATCCAAACAACATCGTTTAATATCCAAAACCCTAAATCTTGCATAATTTTGCCAACTCGGAAAATATTGTGATAACTACCTATAACCCATATCGTGCCATTTTTCTTTAAAACTCTTTTGCATTCTTTAAGCCAATCATGAGTAAATTTGTCATATTCTTCAAAAGAAGCAAACTGGTCCCACTCATCATTTACAGCGTCAACTTTTGTCTGGTTTGGGCGGTAAAGCTCTCCTTGCAACTGGAGGTTATACGGAGGGTCGGCAAATATTAAATCAACAGAGTTAGCAGGAAGTTTTTTTAAAACTTCTATACAATCGCCTTTGATTATCTTGTTTAAATATTTTTTGTCCATAATTACTTTATTAACTTTTCTATTGAAACGCCCAACGCTTTGGCGATTTTTGCCATAACCACAACAGACGGCTTTTTTATCACATTGCTTTCAATTTTTGTCAGGGTGGTATATTTTACACCCGACTTTTTAGCCAACTCTTCTTGCGATAAACCGAGCTTTGCCCGACATTTTTTTATATTTTCGCCAATATTGTTTTCTGCCATAATTTCGATTATTTGATAGTAATAAAAGTGTTATGCTGTACTTTCAATATAATGATATCAAATTTTCAGAATTATAACAACCAAAAGAGAGTCCTTTTTATCGCCCGCGCACGGGCAGTGTGGAACAAGAGCGACTATAAAATAGCCCCGCACAAAAACGGGCCCCGCACAATAGCGAGCGAAACTGTATGCGAGATAAACTCCACGGAGGCGAGCGGAAATATCGCTAAGCGGATATTCAATCCGTCCCGCTTGGGCGGGGCTCAAAAAAGGTCAGAATTTCGTCCAAGCAGTGCCGCAATCAAAAACGACCCGAACAAGTCGGGTCATTTTCGTTTGCGGAGAGGCAGGGATTCGAACCCTGGGAACCCGTGAAGGTTCAGCGGTTTTCAAGACCGCCCCATTCGACCGCTCTGGCACCTCTCCT
>JAADFJ010000034.1:1375-7267 GCA_013152955.1 Campylobacterota bacterium | reverse complement strand
ATTGATACATCCAAAATTACAATCCGTTCTCATTCCAATCTCCTCAAATCTTTTGTACTCCTTCCGTATTTTGGGCATACTTTCAGATAGAAATTTGCCGTTGTCTGCCAATAGATATTCTAAAAACAAAAATCCGGAAGCTCCGGACGCCCAAGGCATTCTATGAGCTTTAAAAAGTTTTCCGAATCGATCTGTTTTTGCATAGCCTACTCTTATACCGGGCATTCCATACGATTTCGTAAAACTTCTTATTCTTACGGCATTCGAAAATTCATCAGGATTCTCAACAAAATCGATAAAAGCCTCATCAATAATCACAATAACACCAATATCAGTCAATTCTTTTATATCTTCTGCAATTCCACGGAAATACCTTCCGGTTGGATTATTTGGATTGGCAAAAATCAGAACGGTTTTATCACCATTTTTCCGTAAATTTTTTGCAGCATTAAATGCCGATGACAGATTCAACTCATCGGACTTCGGCGTAATCTTGATAATTTTTTTGGCCTTAAAACTTCCAACACGTTCATATTCACCATAGCAAGGTTCAGCTATTACAACTGCGGCATTATCCATAAGAGTAAACGATAATATTTGCAGCGCCTCAGTTGCACCGGCCAATATAACGCTATCCTCACCGTATATCTTGCAAAATTCTTCCTCAATCCATTCAATATAGCTGTACTTAAGTGACATTTCGGGAAATCTAAGGAAAATATTTTTACTCCAGACAGGCCGATAAGGGTTTACGGAAATAGAAAAATCGAGTAAACTATTTTGTGTTCCTCCATGAATTACCATGGGGCACTTCCATTAATTCTAAGCGTTATGGATGGGAAATTTGAATTCTTCGTTAAGGTGCGAACTGCAGATAATGGCATGAGAAGACTAGTTTGGAACTTAATATGAATGTTCATGAATTAGTGGTTGCGCCCCATAGCATTATCGCAGTCATCAAAAGCAATGAGACAACAGTAACAAATTCAAACAATTTCAGTCCGCGATCAATATCACCGATTTCAGGTTCCCGTCCGTCAAATTTATACACGCCCTTTTTTTCAAACGATACTCCAAGTACACCGCTGGCTGCCGCCATCGGATAAGCGGCGTTCAACTTAGTATGAGCATATCTGAAAATAGATCTAAATGCCGCTTTTGGCGAGAATAGAGCAATAATTAATGCAGTAATTCTTGCAGGGATAAAATTTACAAGATCATCAGCCCTTGCAGATGCTTTGCCGTACCATTCAAACGATTTTGTACGGTACCCTATCATCGCATCAAGCGTGTTGATCGATCGATAAATCATTGCGGCGGGCAAACCGAAAATAGCATAATAAAATAACGGTGCCACCACTGAATCCGATATATTTTCCGATAAGCTTTCGAGTGATGCAGATATTAGATGCGGTCTATCCAGTTCCGATACGTCTCTGCTGACTATCATGGAGACCGATCGTCTCATCTGCTCAATATCTTCCGTTTTGCAGCATCTGACATGCTTATATAAAGCGGTTATTGAGAATGTCGATTTCAGGAGAAATACTTGCGCTGCAAATCTCAGCACAAAAGGAAGTTTAAATGAAAAAAATGCAGCGAAAAACCAAAGAGCGGCATTTGAAACAAAAAGCAAGCCGCCAAGAATAAATCTGATGAAGTTAGAATCTGTTTTTATATTAAACCAAGTAGCCATTCTGCCCATCCATACAACCGGATGAATAATATCGGGATATTCTCCAAACAGCAGGTCAATGCCGACTGCTGCTATGAAGATCGGCAAATCAGGAAAGAAAATATTCAAAGTTCTACCAGCCGTTCTATCTTTTTTATATCAATGGCAGATTCAAACAATTCGGTAAAACGGTTTATCTCTTGAGAGATCGGCCATTCGTCATATTTTTTGGCGTCAAGTCCAACCTTTTTTCTTGCAACATTCAAAAATTTTTGCGTAAAGCTGCCATTCTGAAATATACCATGAAAATACGTACCATATGTATGCTCGTTATATGCACCATCCCCATATTCTGCAGGTATACCGTTTTCCCTTTTTACCGTGATAAAAGGCTTTACACCGCCTTTTCGCTCTGTTATTCCGTGATGAATCTCATACCCTTCAACCTTTGAGCTAAATTCATCTAAATTGACAATTCCCATCAAATTCGATGTCTGTTTTTCCTTTCGAAAGGCTGTTTTAACAGGTAAAAGCCCCAATCCTTTCACGGTTTTGCCGCCCTTGCTGCCGGTTATTTCTTCTCCAAGCATCTGGTAGCCGCCGCATATTCCAAATATCGTTACACCTGTTTTATGCACCTTTATAATCTCCTCCGCAATGCCGTTCTCCTTAAGCCAGTCCAAATCTTCAAGAGTTAGTTTTGTTCCAGGAATTATTACAATATCGGCGTTTATTTTGCCCGATTGGATAAACTGCACATCGGCATTCCATGAGAGTGGGTCAAAATCGTCAAAATTTGACATATGAGGCAGTTTTACAATAGCAATTTTAAGATCATCCGCTTTTTCTTTCTTCGGACTCTTTTTTTGCCATGGCATAAATGCGTCCTCCTGGGCTATCCTGTGACATACATAGGGCATTGTGCCAAAATAGTCGATTCCCAATGTCTCTGCCGTTTTTTCAGGATAATTACCGAGCAAAGAAACATCTCCCCTAAACTTGTTGAATATGAATCCGGCGACCATTCTTTTTTCAGAATCATCCAGCAGCGACATCGTTCCGACAATCTGCGCAAATGCTCCTCCTCTGTCAATATCTGCAACAAGAATTACAGGAGCATCGGCAGCTTTTGCAACTCTCATATTTGCAATATCGTAAGTCTTGAGATTTATTTCTGCAGGACTACCGGCTCCCTCTATCACCACTATATCATTATCGCGCATTAAACCGTTAAGTGATTCTGCTACTATACTCCACAGCAGGCTCTTTTTAGAATTCATATAATAGCTTGAATCTATCCGTCCGTACGGTCTGCCTTTAACTATGAGCTGAGCACAACCCGACTCAGGCTTTATAAGTATCGGATTCATCTTGATTGACGGAGCAGCTCCTGCAGCAATGGCCTGAATATACTGAGCACGCGACATTTCACCGCCCTCCACGCTTACTGCAGAATTCAAAGACATATTCTGACTTTTAAACGGCGCGACCTTCAGCCCCTTTTTTCTAAAATGTCCGGCAAGCGCAAGTGCTATCATCGACTTTCCGACACCCGATGAACTTCCCTGAACCATTATCGCCTTTCTCATATATATGGATACCTCCGAATTTCTATACCTTCGCAGCTTTAAACAGCTCTTTTCGTAGGTACGACAACACAAACAGATCTTTTTTAAATCTTATATTTTTTCCTGTTTCTATTAATCTGCATAGTGTTTTTAAGAGTACCAATATAGTACCGCTGCCATTGCAAAAAGTTCGGATATCTCCTCTATCGCACCAAAAACATCACCCGTAATACCGGATATCATCTTATGGGAAATCCACACAACAACAATTCCGGACAAAATGGCTGCTGAAAGCGGTATCAACGATTTTGGGAAAAATAGAAACGGCACAAGATAGACTGCAGACCATAAAAGTGAGTTAATCTTGACCGGCATAATTAAAGCCCCCAAGCCGTCATTTTTAGCAGGACGTGAAATGGCGGCAGCTACCACAATTGCATATTTAGATGAAACACTGCTTGCAACAACACCCCATAACGGTATAGCTGCAACAATATACAGCTTGCTGATAATATAAAGCGTTCCTACGAGAAGCGCCATCGGACCGATGTTTCCCAGTTTCATAATCCTGAGTTTTCCCTCTCTGTTACGCTGAGACATAAATGCATCAGTTGTGTCAATAAGACCATCAAAATAGAAAGCGTTAAACAGAAAATATAGTATGAATAGATCACCGGCAACCATAGGAAGTGATCTTCCGGCTGATAAAAGTACCGCCAGCAATCCGCCTGAAATATATCCGACAAACGGAAAATGCTTTACGCAATCTTTCGGTTTTGCATTCGATTTCAGCGGTATTCGGGACAAAAAGGCTACAGCACCGGCTATATTTTTGAACATTTTTCCTCAGTTACATTAGCATATGCAGTTTGAAGGTCGGTTAGTTCAGATCCAAAAACCAATGACCGTCGGAAAATCGTTTCCGTATCATTGAAAAATCAAACATCTTATTGAATATAGGTCCGTTATATACAAATGTGTGAAATTCCCCCTCCTCGCCGCATGGATCAATCTTAATTTTTATTAATTCATCAACCAGATTATGATTAAATTTCCGCCCCAAAAATTCAGGCCCCATAAATCTGTTGTTTGTTGCCACAATAATTGATTCAAATTTTAAATCTATAAACTCTCTTGCAAGCTTTTCCGTACTTATGCCCCAAAGCGGCATAATTGCTTTAACTTCAAGTTCACTGCAAACATCCTCTATCCAATCTTTGTGAACTTCAAGATAAATATCCCCAAAAACTATCCCTTCAATTCCGTTTATTTTTTTGAAATTCCTCATCAGCGATATAAATTGCTCTCTGTATGCTTTCCATGCCATCTCTCTCTGGACAAGCGGCAGTCCGACTGACTGCGCCTGAATATTGACGATTTCTTTTGAAACACCATGAGACAACGAGTGAGTTCCGTCATCATGCAGCAAATTGACCAGAGAAACTATTTGATGACCCTCTTTTATTGCTTTTTCACATGCAAAAGTGCTGTCTTTTCCGCCGCTCCAAAGTGAGACAGCTCTCATGATGCAGCCTTGCTGACATTTGCGGATTCAAATGAGGCCATCTCGTTTAAAAAGTTTACCGAGGCTTCAACTATCGGATAAGCCAATGCGGCACCGGTTCCCTCACCAAGACGCATACCGAGATCAAGAAGCGGCTCTTTATTAAACAATCTCATCAGAAGTGTGTGGCCGTTCTCGTTAGATCGATGGGTAAATATGCAATAATCAAGAATATTCGGATCAATTCTAAATGCCGCTAAAAGTGCTGAAGTAACTATAAATCCATCTATCAGCAATATCATCTTTAGTGCTGCGGCCTGAAGCATGGCCCCGCTCATCATTGCAATCTCAAATCCTCCGAAGGTAGATAGAACCGAAATCGGAGTCCGGTCGCAGGCAAGATTATTGACAGCATTTGCCAAAATGGTCTCCTTTGCTTTGAGTGCTTCATCATCCAAACCAGCTCCGCGCCCAGTACATTCATTAATTGGAATATCTCCCAGCAAACTCATAATGATTGAAGCTGATGATGTATCTCCAATTCCCATATCACCAAATCCGATAATATTGCACCCTGAAAGAAATGCCTGCTTCACAATTTCAGCTCCCTCTTTAATTGCCTGCTCTGCCTGAGATATGCTCATCGCAGGTTCATATAAAAAGTTTTTTGTGCCGTAACCTATTTTGGCATTGATTAGTTTAAGATCAGATTCAAAATCAGCATTAACACCGGCATCGACAACCTTCAAGGCAATATCATTCTGACGACAGAAAACATTTATGGCTGCACCACCATTGAGAAAGTTCAGTACCATCTGTTCCGTAACTTCCTGAGGATATGCACTCACACCTTCACCGGCTATGCCGTGATCTCCGGCAAATACAATAATTGTAGGATTATTTAGTTTGGGACTAAGTGTATTTTGTATACATCCGATTTGCAAAGCCAATTCTTCGAGTTTTCCGAGCGACCCAATCGGTTTAGTTTTATTGTCAATTTTATTTTTTAACGCCGATTCAAGATCCTTTAAAACAGGCTCAATATTAAACAAATCTTTCATAGAAACCTCCTTCCCTACTCCGGGGAAATGAATTTAGATTAGTCAAGCAAGGTTTTCTGGCTTCCCCTCTTCTTTCTCAAGACA
>JAADFJ010000034.1:0-1366 GCA_013152955.1 Campylobacterota bacterium | reverse complement strand
CGACACTTTTGTCAGTGGCATATCTCCTGAAAAATCAGGGTTACAGCTGCGGGACAGTCCGTGAATCTCACACGGTTCCCTTGAACTTAACAAAAGAAGTATAGCTAATCGGCAATTCTTGTCAAACTTATCGCAAGTTTTTTCTTGCCATTTTCAAATGCCAAAGCTATACTTTGTTCGTTGCCGGCACGATTATTTCAATTCCAGAAAAAAGCATTTGATACTCAAAAGAATGTCTGATATGGAAGGATACAGGCAAGCTTAGGATCGTTTTTACATTATACAGCAGCAAAAGGGGAATTCGTGACAAACAGTTCTGATTACGAAACTGCAATGCTCAAAGCATTTATAGGAAAACCGGAGAGAACAGAATACTACCGCAATACTTTTGCTAAATATAATACCAACGGCGTTGATCGCATGATATGGAATTGGAACTATTGGGCGGCATTTGGCGGAATATTCTTTTTTCTATATCGTAAGCTGTACATCGAAGCGGGAGTTATTTTTCTCATTAATTTTGCTGCCGCTTCTGCATTTTCTATTATCGGATGGACAATTATCGGTATCCTTATGGGTGGTTACGGGAGCTATTTTGTTTATAAGCGATACAACAAAATCAAACAACAAAATCAAATTGGATATAGAAAATAGCATTACCGATGAAACTAAAAGAATAGACGCTATGCAAATGCATGGCGGCGTAAATCGATGGGTTATATGGGCAGGAACGGCGGTTTCCGTCCTGGTTTTAATCGGAATTTTAATCAGCGGAATGTTTTTTTCCGCCGTATTGTCCGGTTTATCAAATGAATAAGCAGGCAGAGGATTGCGCGGCAACATGTTGATCAAAGACGAACTAAACCCGATAGAACCGTATTCGACATGACGACAAATTTTTATATCTATGCTGATGCGGAACAACTTTAGAAGGAATCATATAGAACTTCTCTATTAATATTCCGGATGCTTAAAATTGAGAGTCCGAATTTGCAATAAAAGAAAAAACTGATTTGGGAGTTTAAATTGATAAGAAATAGATCCACGTTTATTATACAATGGTCTCATTATAACAACTCTTAACCGTGAGGGGAAAAACAGATGCAAACAACCGTTAAAAAATCACAACCGGAAATAGATGAAATTTTCAGACATTTACATGAACATCCTGAAATAAGCTGGAAGGAATACAACACTACAAAGTTCATTCAAAAATATTTGGAAGAAAGCGGTTGTCGTATAAAAACATTCGATGATTGCACCGGAATCGTAGGTGAGATTGGTGAAGGCGATCTCACTGTAGCCATTAGAGCGGATATGGATGCTCTTTGGCAGAATACAAATGGAAAATTTTGCGCCAATCATT
>JAADFJ010000033.1 GCA_013152955.1 Campylobacterota bacterium | reverse complement strand
TAACTTCAAACATATCTATATATTTGCTGAACAACTCCGCAATCAGGCAAAATGCGAGTTTTATTTTTTTAGTATAATATGTCGGTTTTTTAGCATATTTTACACAGCGGTGATTTTTTGCTTACTTTCTGGTCGTTCAAAAAGTAAGAAAGAATCTTCAAAAAGCAGAAAAGAAGAGAGAGATTGCCGCTGTGTTCACAATGACAATGAAATGCAACCCGCAACGACAAAAAAGTCGAAATTGCGAAGGCCGGTTGACATTGTCGATAGATATTATAATCTATTCTATAGAAAAAGACTATAAAATTATCTGGCTTGGCTATTCGTTTAAAAATGAAATAGAGGTTGGTGAAAGTTATTTTGAACTAAAAAGGGTTAAAAATAAAGGGGAAGAAGTGCAGAAATTGTTTCTGATACACAGAAAACCGACCTCAGAGTATTATTAGGGGTAAGTCGATGTTTATAGAAAGTATTATTATTTTGATGGATGGAGAGGCTATAGCTATCCGGCAAATATTGAATATGATAAACATTTTCAAGCCGATTACAGTGAAGATGAGTTTGCGGGCAGTATGAACTGCGGCGAATATTCTGTCGGAGGAGAATTTAAAGAATTAAATAAAATAAATTTTGACCTGTATTTAGAAGAATGTACGTTCAGGTTTAGCAATAGAATCAGGATTTGTATGAGATCTTATTGGAAAGTATTATGAAAAAGCTCTTAAATCGGTTTTGACTTTAATTATTAGTAAAATTTTTATGTGGAAAAAAAGAATATGCCCGTGCTTGTTTGTCCTTATGGAAGTTTTAAATTGGTCGGTGTTTGAGAGTTTCTCTTATGCCAAGACCCTTTCAGGTGTTGTAGAGTATAAATATGAAAAAAGAAAAGATGATAATCTCAGCTATAAATCCAGAAGCGCTTCCTTTACTCAAAACTACAAGTTGCGATATAATAGATATATCTACAGCCCGAAGCTCCTGATTGCCGATATTGAGGGCAGCTTTCAGAAAGAAAACATAGATATAACCGAATCAAATGTTGGAAAAACAAATATTAATGCAAAGAATATCGGCTATAATTTTCATCTTAGATTTCTTAAGGACACGAAACATCCTTTCTCTGTTTTTGCAAATAAAAATGAAGAAACAACATGGATGACACAACCGGGCGGTGCTATGTTTGTAAACATGAAAACAAAAAGTATCGGCATAAACGGCGGGGCCTATCTCGGATACGGCATAAACGGAAATTACGGTTTTTATCATGCAAAAAGCAAAAGCATAGACGATAAAGGAAATTTTGATAAAATAGATAACAAAAATTTTATTGTAGGAATAAACAAAAGTTACAAAAACAGCTGGCTGAACTTATCCTATAATTATAGTCATAATATAGAGAAGAAAAACGAAAATATAAATATAAAAAGAACTTCCGAATCAATCAATAATATAATTGCGAACTACAGCAATATGATAGACAAGAATACGAACTTCAATCTGTTTGGAAAGCAGTATAATGACAACCTTTACAGATTAACGATTACTCAGCTGAATGGCAATCTGAGCAAAAAATTGTCAAAAAGACTTAGCAGCAACACAAACCTTTATCTGACCCGTTCTAAATATAAAGGGAAAAACGGCGAATACATTATGCTGGATAACAATTTCAACTACATTCTTAACAAACATTTTACCATAACTCAATCTCTTGAAGTCTATAAAAATCTTGGATTTTATGGCAACAATTCAAAAGAAAATTTATCACTCGGTTTGAATTTCAACAAACTGCTTCCGGGTAAAATTAATATTTCCGCAAGCTCCATATTAAGCGGCATTATGCGCCAAAAAATAGAAAAAGAAAGTGCGCATTCGTTATCATTTACACAAAATGCCGATATATCCAAACTCTTTGTTTTTAAAATGATAAACTCTACCTTAAGACCTCATGCCTCTTTCGGTATATCTCGTTCTTATCCGGCTGAAAAAACCGACAGGTATGACTCCGGTTTAGAGTTTGACAGCAATATTATAAAACATGTAAAATTTAACACTTCGTTTGAATATTATCGCTACAAACATAAATCAATCGATGGTGAGACAGATAGTGAAATAAGGCGTACCTCAGATGCATCCGTCACATATTCATCCAATATAGGATTCAGAGGCAACTTCAGCACATCTATAGGGACAACTATTACTTCAGGGACAAGTTCTGAAAAATACGGATATGCAAGATGCAATTTTGGGTATATGATTGAAAGAGGCTTATTGCTTAATGCAAATCTTAACATTAGAGATGATATGACATACAATACAACTACGGCTTCAATGGCAGCCGGCATAAGATATCGCTACAGAAGCCTTATAATGAGTTTTGACGGCAGTTTTAACAAGGAAAGAACCGATGTGGGCAAAAGAAAATGGTCAACTGTGCTTTACAAAATATCAAGATTATTTTAAACTAAAAAAAGGGGTTCGGTCGTGCCTTTGCGGAGGAGTTAAAGATGTATAATTTATACTATGTATGCCGTAAGGCAAAGTTGCATAAGAAAGTAATAATTGCAATGATGCTGTTTTTTATCGTTCCGCTGCTGTTTTCATGCAGCACCGGACAAGTAACAACTCGACATAAGGAAAATATTGTTTGGCCGAACTATCCAGGTTCAAAGCCTATAATAAAATTTATAAGCGCAGCTTCAACCCCCAACTCTTTGTTAGATAAAAAAGTAGGATTTCTGCAGAAGATCTGGTATTTCATAACAGGAAAATCGGCTAATAAATTTATAAAACCGTTTGCCGTCTTTGTGAGAAACGGAAGACTTTATCTTACCGATACGGGAGATATGTCGGTTTATATTTTTGATATGACGAAAAAGAGTTATTTTGTCATAAGGGATTTTGACGGACATCGATTTGTTCTGCCCGATTCGGTTACAGCCGATAAAAACGGTAATATATATGTTTCCGATGCTATTGCGAAGACAATCTATAAATTTAACAAAAAAGGAAAATTTATCAAAAAGATTGGACAAAACAGATTGATTCGTCCCACCGGAATTGCCATCGGCAGCCGGAATAATTTTCTGTATGTTGTGGACACAATAGCCGGCAAAATATTGGTGTTTAATCTTAACGGTAAATACATAAGATCAATCGGCGGCATTGGCAGCAAGAAAGGCCTGTTCAATCATCCTACCTTCTTAACCGTAAATAACGGTAGAATTTATATAGCGGACAGCCTTAATGCAAGAGTACAGATATTCGACAAAAATGGTAAGCCGATTGAAAAATTCGGCAAAAGAGGCGATTCCGCAGGTGATTTTGCCAATCCGAGAGGAGTTGCGCTTGACAGCGACGGCAATATCTACGTTACAGACACACTTTTTAATACAGTTCAAATCTTTAATCAGAAAGGCAAAATTCTTTTAACTTTTGGAAGAGCCGGCATAAAAGACGGAGAGTTTATGATACCCGAGGGTATTGCAATAAATAATAAAGACAAAATCTATGTTGCCGATTCATACAACGCAAGAGTAGAAATTTTCAGATATCTCAAGAAAAATGTAAAGGAAACAAAAGATGAAAATTAGATTTATAAAATATTTGTTTTTTGTCGCAGTTATCTGTTTCATCTATCAGCCCTATTCTTATGGCGGCAGCATAGTCAACACCGTGCATAACTTATCGGTATCAGGACCGGGTACCATAAAAGCAACATCCGAAACGAGAATATGTGTATTTTGTCACATTCCGCATGACGCCCAACCGGGTGTTCCGCTGTGGAACCGGAGTATGCCTGTCTCAACCTACCAGATGTATGACAGCCATTATCTGACTCAGGCAAATTATCCGATTCCAACAGGACTCGGCTCATCGGTTGGAACACCAGGCTCTCTTTCCAGACAATGTCTGAGCTGCCATGACGGCACGGTTGCAATCGGATCAGTATATCTGCTGAACGGAACAATAATGGGTTCAAATCAGATAGCTATGCAGGGTGTTAACCTGAATGGTACAATGCCTTCTACTGCCGCAGGTTATATAGGAACCAATCTCGCGATTCATCATCCGGTTGGTATAGAATATGATCCAAGCGTTACCATTGGCTTTGGCAGTGCCGGATCCGGAACAAATCCGAGAACAATAGAACTTAAAAATCCGTTGCCGACTGCGCCGATAAAACTTTATTCATATTCCGGTAAAAACTATGTTGAATGTGAAAGTTGCCATGATCCTCATATTGAAAACTATGATTTTTTGAGAGTAACGGCGGGAGCAAACAATGCCGATAAAGTCAATACAACCTGTATATCCTGCCATAATAAAACCAGCTGGACAGGCAGTGTTCATGAGACTCAGACGGTAACTTATACGGATACCTCAGTAATAAGCACATACGGTTCGAATGTTGTTTCCGATCTTGGATGCATAAATTGTCATATTCCGCATAAAGCCGCTTCAAACAGCAAATATCTGTTAAGAGGAACATTTTCCACTACTTGCTATACCGGAGCGGCAAGTTCTGCAGCAGGTGCGCCTTGTCATGGAACAGGTGCTGCAGCAGGAGGAAAAAATATTGAATCTATACTTCCTCCAAACAGGCCTTACGGCCATCCTGTTTCGACAACATCAAATAAGCATAAGGATCTTGAAGTTCTTGATCCAACATCACTGCAATGGTCAAGCAATTCAGAACATGCAACATGCGTTGATTGCCACAATCCGCATAAGGCGCGCGCAGGAACGCATAGTTTGCCATCGAATTCAAACGGATGGTATCCTCAATCGCCCAATGCTTCAACAAACAGTGTATCAAATGTTCTCAAAGGTGTTACCGGCGTAGAACCGTCTTGGCCGTCTTCTATATGGACGCAGCCCACAACCTTTACCACACTTGAATCGGCGTCAAAAGAGTATCAGATTTGTTTCAAATGTCATTCGGAATTTGCGCTTGGTGCTGCTGTGGGTGGTGTTACAAACTATACGCTTAGCGCCGAAGGTACAAAAATAACCGATCAAGCGTGGGAATTTAATCCGAATAATAAATCCGCTCATCCCGTTGTTGTAACACTGAATAATCAAACCGGTTCTTACACACCAAAGGCATTGGCGTCAAGTGAGATGAAAGCTCCATGGACCAATGTTGGCAACCAGACCATGTATTGCTCCGACTGTCATGGAGCGGATGATGAAGCCGGCGGCGATCCGAGAGGTCCGCATGGCTCAAACTATAAATACATGCTGAAAGGGCCGGGTAAATATTGGCCGACAAACCCTAACGGATACCTTTGGAAACTAAATTCAACCGATGCAAGCGATTCGAATCTTTTCTGCAACAATTGCCACGAAATATACAATAACGGATGGGCAAACAATGCTCATGCCGACATGGCAAATCGCGGTGGCATGGGTGGCGGCCTTTATTGTGTTTCCTGTCATGTTGCCGTTCCGCACGGTTCAAAGAGATCAAGGCTGATTGGATATGCCTCTGATCCGGCACCATATAACTATAATGGTAACAGCCTTAGACTCCAAGGGTTTCGCAAGGCCTCGGGAGCGAATACTTATACCTGCAGTAATTGTCATAATCCTTCGAATCCTGATCCATAAAGATTTAAAGAAAAAGAATAATTTTTTAATTGATGCGTCGATGGGGTCGTGTCTTTGCATTTGACATAACGACTTGGATTCTGCAGATAAAAAGGAGACTTTGGACATGATTAACGATATTGGACGGCCGGAAAAAAAGCCGGGGTTAATAGATGCAAAAGAAGGAATTTTCTTAATTATCTATGCATAACACCGTTAATTCTGCCAAAATTATTTCTCTGTCTTTTTTTAAACTGTTTCTTGTCTTGTTATTTACGCTCTCTTACGTTACGCTTTCCTACGGATACAAAAACACGAATAACAGGCAGAATACGGCATCTATAAAGAATATTGTTTCAGATTATAATATCGGACTTATAAGGGCTGCAAAAACAGGCAGTGTCAAATCGTTAAACGGC
>JAADFJ010000032.1 GCA_013152955.1 Campylobacterota bacterium | reverse complement strand
ATTACCACTAAGGTTACTTTCAGTGTATAAGATGGGTTATTAAATTTTACCCTTTCTTTGCTTTCTTCAAATATGTTTATTGTATAACGGTTTCATTATGCAGAGAATATTTTGATTTAATTCAAATCAGTCCTGAAATATCAGTACGAAAATGGAGCAGACTTTCTAAAAAGATATTGTTTATAAAGAAAGATTCTATCTTATATCAATTTTGATGATAAGGCTTTATTTTCTGCTTCAACAAATTTGTTAATAGCGACGGGAAAAAAAGGTGATAATTGTTGCATTGATGAGAAAAACTACTATTATTACTTATATATCGTTTGTTGTCGGTGGAAAATCTGATGAAGTAAAAATTTAAAAGCAATTGATGTAAAAAATGTTTTAAAGTGAAATTTTTAATGCGGCAACTTAATAAAAAGGAGTACAATAGAATGCACATCTCTCAAGAATAAGATAACAAGTACATTAAATTCCACAATACAAGAAGATAACATCAAGCCTTGGAGGATATGGAATATATAATGTTGTCTATTTTGAGAGCTTGAAAACCGGCTTAAAAAATGAGAATGGTTTTGAGAATGAAAAATAGAATAATAAAAGTTATGAAAAAGGTGGATGTTAAATGATAAAATATTATCTAAATGACTTGTCCGGTAACGATATTGACTTCTAATTTATTCCATAACTCCGGTTTAGATTCGCAGCTTACTAAAGAAAAAAGAATCAGAAAAAAATATCTGATAAATGTTCTCAACTACATTAATTTTCAAGATGAAACCATCTTAATAAACTTTAAACATCCCAAATATGACAGTACTATGTCCTTTCAGGCAAAACCTCAGCCATATCTCGGGAGTACATTAAAATGCCTATGGATTGGATCGTTGCCTCATCAAATTTCCAAATCTTATGAATTTCTCAACCTTCTTGTATCAGATGGACAAAAACTGATTTATGTTAAACCTGACTTGATAGAAATAGATAAAACAAGTGTAACTTTTTCTCTACCGAGTTTTTGTTATTCGATTAGCAGCAGAAAGCTGCAGCGATACCCGTGTAAAGATATTCAGGTAGAATTTATTCAAAACGGTGCGATATTCTATGGTTTTCTTTTGGATTTTAACCCTACTGCTTTTCATGTCAAAATATCAATCAAGCCGCCGCAGACATTTAACTGGATTGATGCTGAGGCAGAGGTATACGTTGTGTTTAAAAACGAACAAGAAGTTGTTTACTCGGGTGAATGCAGAATAATAAGGCAAGACTTTGCGCATAAAATGAGAATATTTGTGCTGGAACCTGTAAAAAACCAGATTCGGAGATTTAGCCCAAAAGAGCTCAGGAGTTCAAGATACGAGCTGCTGCCGTCTCCGAGTGCCATCTTTAATCACCCCATACTAAGAAAAATAATAAGCTTTCAGATCGAAGATTTATCGGGTTCAGGTTTTTCCGTTAGTGAATACCGTGATTGTTCTGTTCTTTTGCCCGGAATGACTATACCAAAACTGGAAATAGAGTTTGCGCAAGACTTTACGATAAGCTGCAAAGCTCAGGTTATGTACAGGAAAGTATATAAAACAGACAATGGCGAAGCCTATGCTAAGTGCGGTATAGGTTTTCTGGATATGAATATTCAAGATCAGGGAAGGCTCTCGAATATTCTGCATCAAATGGCAAATAAGAATGCCTATGTTGACAACAGGGTAAATTTGGATGCCTTGTGGAAATTTTTTTTCGATACAGGTTTCGTCTATCCAAAAAAATACGCGTATATATCTACTAATAAAGAAAAATTTAAAGATATATACAAGAAACTTTATATTCAAAACCCTAATATAGCAAGACATTTTATATATCAGGACAAGGGCACAATTCAGGGACATATCTCGATGCTCCGAGCGTATGAAAATACCTGGCTGTTCCATCATCTTGCCAGCAGAGCAACCTACGCAAAGGCAGGGCTGGTAGTTCTCGATCAGATTAGCCGATACGCTTATGATTTTTATCGTCTTTATTCAACACATCTGGATTTTATTATATCCTATTTTAGACCTGAAAATCGCGCTCCGGATCATCTTTTTGGAAATTTTACCCGGCAGTTGAATGAATCAAAAGGATCCTCTATTGACCCATTTGCTTATTTTCATTTTCAAAAAATCTTTGAATCGCTAAAAATAAATGAAACCGATTTATCATTAGCTAAAATACAGCAAATACAGCCGGATGACCTTGTGGAACTGCAAAACTTTTATGAATATCAATCAGGCGGCCTAATGCTTCATGCCCTTAACTTAGATCCGGGCACGATTGATGAAGATAATCTTGATGAGGAATATCGAAAGGCAGGTTTCAAGAGAGAAAGACATTTATTCTCGCTAAAAAAAAAGGAAGTTCTCGAAGCGGTTATTATGGTTAATATATCCGATGCAGCTTTAAATTTATCTAATTTAACCAATTGTATACATATCTTTTGCATGGATAAAGGCTCACTTGATCGCAGTATGTATGCTTTATCTTGCCTTGCATGTTTTATCCAAATATTATGATCAGGATGAAATACCGATACTTCTTTATCCTGTAAGTTACGCTGATACCCAATCAATCCCTTATGAAAAGATATATAATCTGTGGATTCTAAACATGCCTCACTCCGGTTCGCACTTTTTTAAATACATCAAACAATTTTTTATTTGATATTGATATGAACAGAGTTAAAAGTATTACATATTTAAACCGGATTAATAAAAATGAAAGATAAAGCACTCTACAGCAGCAGAATAATAAATACCTATCTTAAACTTATAAAAAGAAACTATAGTTATATAAACATAAAAGAACTGTTGAATTATGCCGGGATGGAACTTTATCAGGTTACCGATGAAGGTCATTGGTTTACTCAGAAGCAAGTAGATCTGTTTTATGAAAGACTCGAAAAACTGACCGGCAATAAAAACATTGCCAGAGAAGCGGGCAAATATTCAGCATCGCCCGATGTTATAGGGGCAATGAGACAATACATACTTGGTTTTACCGGGCCGGCAAAAGCCTACGAGATAGTGGGACTAGTGGGACAATATGCTCGTAATTTCACAAGATCGTCTGTTTATGAATCTAAAAGGATAGCTTCCAATAAGGTTGAAATTACGGTTACCCCAAAGGAAGGCGTGCGGGAAAAGCCGTATCAATGTGAAAACAGACTGGGATTTTGGGATGCCATTGCGTTATTGTTTAACTATAGATTACCAAAGATAGAGCACCCGGAGTGTATATTCAGAGGAGACAATTGCTGCCGCTATATAATCTCATGGCGGGAGTCCCATTCTGTCTTATGGAAAAGCATAAGAAACTATGCGGTTTTGGTGCTTTCGGCAATTTCTGCCGGCACGTATTTTATATATCCTGATATTGCAGTATATTCGCTGCTTGCATCAATTTTTATTGTTTTGGGGATAACTCTTCATCGTGAAATTCTTAAAAATAAAGAGTTAAACAATGCTGTAACCAGCCTAAAGGATTCATCCGAAAAGCTTGTGGACAGGATAGATTCAAATTACAGCAATGCTTTGATGCTGAATGAGATAGGTCAAACTCTTAATAGCCATGTTAGTATGGATAAGATTTTATCAGAGGTAATAAAAATTCTTGAGAGAAGACTTGGTTATGACCGCGGCATAATACTTTTAGCAAACAATGATAAAACTCTGTTGAATTTCTATATAGGCTTTGGTTATACAGATGAACAGTTTAGTCTTTTGAAAGATACCGACTTTCATATAGATAGACCTGAGTCAAGAGGAGTATTTGTAGATTCATTTCGTGAAAAAAAACCTATTCTCATAAATGACGTAAACGAAATAGAGACTACTCTTTCGTTGAGAAGCCTTGCATTTATGAAAAAGATGGTAACAAAGTCGTTTATATGCTGTCCTATAACTTATGAAAATCAACCGCTGGGAATTCTTGCGGCAGATAATGTGAAAACAAAAAGACCGCTGCGGCAGAGCGATGTCAATCTATTGATGAGCATAGCCCCTCATATTGGTATCAGTATAAATAATGCAAGAATTTCTGAGGCGAAAGACAGACAATTTCAATCGATATTAAAGACATTGGCGGCAAGCATTGACGCAAGAGATTTTCTTACTGCAGGTCATTCCGAAAGAGTTGCAGAGTATTCTGTGGGAATATGCAATGAGATAGACATGTCAAAAGAATATACTGAAATGATCAGGGTTGCTTCATTATTGCATGATTACGGTAAAATCGGCGTTTCAGATAATGTTTTAAAGAAAAACGGCCCGCTGACAAAAGAAGAATATGAGGAGATAAAAACTCATGCGGAAAAAACCGAAGCTATACTGAAACAGTTCAATTTCGAAGGTATTTACAAAGAGGTATCAATCGTCGCAGGATCTCATCATGAAAAACTTGACGGAAGCGGTTATCCGAGAGGGTTAAAGAATGCTGAAATACCGTTGGGAGCTAAAATTATTGGGGTAGCTGATTTTTTTGAGGCTCTCACATCAAGGCGTCATTACAGAGAAGCAATGCCGTCAAATAAAGCTTTTGATCTTCTAAATGATGCAAGTGGTAAGCAGTTTGATGAAAACATTGTCAAGGCGCTTATCAGTTATTATAACAAAAATTGTTTTAATTAGCTGTTATTGTTTGTTTTACCTATACGGGCTTAGATCCTTTGCATAAGATTACAGGTGTATAAGTAAACCTCCTGGGGTTAGTAAAAAATCTATTAAATTCTTCCAAAAACTCTTCGTATCCCTTCTCATATCCTTCGAATTTGAAATCCATTTTTTTGGAGATCACTTCAATCTTTTTTTTCCAGTTAAAAGCGTCTTTATCTTTTAATTTGCCGAATATCAGATGATGGGGCGCCGCATCTACATCTATATTTTTATAACCAAGGTCATAAAGAAAAGAATAAAGTTTTCTTCCGGCATATGGATCGAAATCTGCTTTTTCTTCTATAACCTTAATTGCATCAAAAATAGTCCTTTCTAATCTTCGAGGAAGTCCAAAATGGTTCAGACTGTTGTGATCCAAGTCAATAAGACATAAAATTCCACCCGGTTTAATAAGTTTAGATATGTTTTTTACTATCTCAAAACCTTCAGCTCGATAGTACTCTAAAATAAAGCGAACCCATACAAAGTCGAACATTCCAAGTTCATCAAAAGGTTTCAGTATATCCTTACATTTAAATTCTATTCCTTCAGTACTATAATGTCTTTTAGCATATTCAACTGCTTTTTCCGAACCGTCAACTCCGATTACGGTGCCCTTGGGCTGAACCAATTTGTGCAATACGGCAGTTGTTTTTCCGGAACCAAAGCAGATATCGGCAACACGCATTCCCGGTTTTATACCGGCCCAGAGCGCCTGTTTCTCAACAATCATATCATCGGTTTTTATATCCAGACGAATGGTCTCTTCATCGCTTTCCATTAAATATTCATCATTCTGCATTCCGTAAAAGCTCCTCACTAAAAATTTTATGAACCCATCTTTAGTAGTTGTAAAATAGTAGAAATCAAGGACACCTCTATTAACTCATGAACACTCATCTTGAGTTCCAAATTAATCTTTTTTATATTGTAGACTTTCAGCAATAGCCTTGCCATTATCTGCAACTTGCTCCCCGATGAGACGGATTCGGACTCTCAACTTAAAACGCTTAGAAGCAATAGAGACGTCCTTAAGAATAACCGACTCACGGATATTATGCGGTTTTGCTTTATTTTGTCAAATTGTTTTTAATGCCTAAATCTCAATCCGGAATTTTGTGATGGGCATTTCTTGTTTGTATTATGAGACCACTGCACAGTGATCTCATAATTGACAATCTGCAGCTTTTATATAATATTTATAATATAAACAATAAAATAATGGGAGGTTGAGATGCGCGTTGAAAGCAATATGGTTAACGGAATTAAAGATGCATTCAATAATTTAAATCGGGCAGTCAATGATATCAACAAAGATTTAGCAGCAAAACCTAACCATAACTTCGTAAACAAAAGCGGTATCTCTAAAAATAATGCTCCGAATATGGTTACCGATACAACTAAAATAATAATAAACAGGCAGCAGGAAGATATAGATGCGGCTGCTTTAAAGATAGATAACCGAATGAAGGGATCTATCATGAATATCATTGCATAATGAGACGCCCTGCTGCGGTTAGCGGACTATTTTATCCCGATAATCCTGATGAATTAAGGGCATACCTTTCCTCAGTATTGGATTTGCAGAGAGAAAAGAGAGATATTAAGGCTGCACTGTCACCTCATGCCGGCTATATCTATTCGGGGAAAACGGCTGCTGCTTTCTACAGCATGCTTAAGCAGAGCGATTACTATATCATATTAGCTCCGAATCATACGGGCTTGGGCTCACCGTTTTCTATTATGACAGGAGGTACATATACAACTCCGCTGGGTGATATAGAAATAGATGAAGAACTATCATCAACAATATTAAAGCATTCAACGATTTTGGAGGAAGACCCGATTGCTCAAATAAAAGAGCATGCAATAGAAGTTCAACTTCCGTTTCTGCAGTTTTTATCGGAAAAAGCAGGCCGTAGTTTCAAGATAGTGCCAATCGTTCTTGCGACGCAGCAGTTTGACGATTTAGAGGAAATTGGTGTTGCGATAGCATCGGCAATCGAAAAAAAATCAGCAGTCATTATTGCATCAAGTGATATGAATCATTATGAATCTCAGGAAATTACGCAAAAAAAAGATAGACTTGCGATAGAGCAAATGCTTATGTATAGTCCGTTCGGACTTTTAGAAACAGTACAAAAAAACAATATAACTATGTGCGGAGCGGGTCCTGCTGTTTCTGCAATGATTGCGGCAAAACATCTGGGTGCATCAAAAGCAGAATTGATAGCTCATAGTACAAGCGCAGAAATAAATCACGACTATCGCAATATTGTCGGATACAGCAGCATAATTTTCTACTAAACGGACCTTGAATTCTGTAGTTGACGCTTGATAGTGCTCTTTCATTGATACAGTTTTCAAAATTTCATATAAAACAATCAGGTATATATGAGAATATAAAGATTATTTTTCACAAGTATCCGTTTCTGTTTATTTTTTGCAGTCAAATTTTCATCTATTTAGTGCCCTTACCCTTTTTGTTGGTTCTGTTAATATCGCTAACAATTGCCCTGCTCTTTCTTAAAATTGTAAATATCGCCGCCGCCGCAATTTATATTGCGATACTTCTGGTGTTTTTTTATCAGATAACCGGCCAAAACATTAAACCTGTAAAGTGGCATTACGGAAACATTATCGGTAATGTTAAAACATTTTCATCGGCAAAAAATAAACTTCATAGCTTTATCCTGAAATCTGATAAAGCACGATATTGGGTTCGTTCATCTTATTCCCCGTACTATTCCGATACAGTGAGAGTAACAGGGAGATTTGTTCCTCTTAGACCGGAATGCAGCCTCAATCCGACATTCTCCGATTTTCTAAGATCTAAAAAAATTTCAGCTTCTATAAACGCAGACAGCGTTGTCGTAACCAAATATGGAACATTAGACTTTATCGATATTTTAAGAAATAAGATATCTCTTAAATTCAGTAAATGGATCATCAATCCGGGAGTGGCATCAAGTCTTGTCCTGGGAATGCCAGCCTCAAAATCAGCTTATGAAAGATTTCAAAGGGCAGGGGTTAGCCACCTTCTTGCCGTGTCAGGAATTCATCTCGGCTTCTTTTTGATCTTTTTTGGATTTATCCTGAAGCTTTTTCTCCATAACATACCGTATGTTTATCAAAATTTTGATACTAAACGCATCATAGCAATTGTTTTGCTTTTTGCATCATTGTTTTTTATCTATTTTACCGGTCTCAGAGTTTCAGCGGTTAGAGCGTTTTTTATGATAGCGGTATATCTTCTGTCTATCATAATAAGAAGACCGTTTTCAGGCTTCAACGCACTTTTCATTGCAGCAGCATTGATAGGAATCGCAATGCCCTTCGACTTTTTGTCTGCAGGTTTTACTCTTTCATTTGCCGGAACTGCCTTCGCAATGATTTTGTATAAAAATATTGCCGTCAAGAACAGGATTTTGCATGCTTTCCTCTTTTATCTGTTGATATCTATCCTAATGCTTCCTCTTCAGCTTCATTTCTTTGGAATGATGACACCGATTTCACCCATTTCGAATCTTGTTATTGTGCCTCTGGTAGAGTTTGCCATAATTCCGGCTCTTCAGCTTTTTTCAATTCTTCTTGTGGCCGCTCCTCACAGTTCTCTTGTAGTGCCTGCCGCATTTTTTATCAATGTGATGTTTGGAATTCTGTCGTATCTGATCACCGCTTTCGGACATCTTATATACGTAAGCATATTTCAAACCGGTTGGTTTATGATCGGTTTATTCTATCTTGCGCTGTTTCTGCTTGTTTTCAAGAAGCCGAAATACGCAATATTTTCTCTGACAATCATATTGCTGATCTTTTCCATAATCATAAAACTGTCACCAGGTCTCTACATTATCGCCAATAGACGCGGATACTCCATCCTTGCAACAGAGGGCAAAACAGCATGGCTGCTTGGGAATGCTAAAATTTATAAAATTAAAGGTCTGCTGAAGTCAGAAGGGATCGATAATCTTTTTATTCACGACTTTCGTTTGCAAGGAAAGCTTGGTCCGTTTTATATAAAAAGACAGGACGGCAACTCTATTTTGACATACAACAAAATCAATATCAAAATCAACAAACATACAATATTTCTACAAAATAAACAGATTCCCACACCAAGGATGACTTTTATCAGATTTTTTCCATATCCGCATACGTCGATCTGCAAATAACAATGAGACCACTGTATAGTAAACAGCTGTGAATTTGTTTATTGTGCAGTGGTCTCATAATAGATTTGTCGCTTTTTCGACATTATTGTCGATAATAGATAGATATTAGCTTGTTTTCCTTAGAACAAAGTTTGCTAATAATCTATTAACGGTAAAATGGAGGTAAGATATGAAAATGTCGAAATCGATATTTGCAGGATTTTTGGCGGTCACTTTAATGGCATCCGGAGGAACTGTTTATGCTAATTCTTTCGACCAAAATGATGAATATGCGAATGATGCTCATGAAAGGAGTTATAATATGGAAATGATGAATAATGCTCATGAAAAGGGTTACGGCATAAGCGGAATGATAAATAACGACGATAGATCAAACAAAATGAACGGAAAACGGAATAACAGATATTGTAACTACAATATGATGGGTTATGAAAATCATGGCGGCTTTCAAATGGGTTATATGAGAGGCTTGGTGCATGGCGGACTTTCAGACAGGCTGCTTCCTATTGCAGGATTAAGGAAACTAAAACTTAGTATAACCCAAAAAAATACGATTAAACCGATTATCAGAAAAATGGAAGAGGATAAGATCCTTTTCGAAGGGAAAATGGCTGCTCTTAAGAGTGAAATAATGGCAGCGAAAATCAGTTATCCTATCGATTTTAACAAGATATCAAGCTATATTGATAAACGTACGCAAATAACTAACGGTTTTCAAAAAGAGATGTTGAGCAATTTTAGTAAAATATACAACAGCTTAACTCCTGGTCAAAAAAAGATTTTGACCTACTATTAAATTACCAACTAATTCATACGCCTCCTTAGCGTATAAAACCCTCCTTGCAATCTAAGCCCGAGAGCCTCTCGGGCTTAGATGGATTCATTTGCATTGCAAATCTCCTGTTTCACGGTTAAAATCAAAACGTGCGTTATCAAGAAAATGATACTTTTTATCTATCTGCATTTGTAGCAGTGGCAGTATTTGCAACAATAATTTTTGCTTTTAGTTCAATATGGCATGTGGAGAAAAACTTGAAAAATTTGGCTATAAAACAGGGAGCATTCACCTCGGAAACCTTACTTAAAAACTTTGTTTCAGCTTTCGCCGATAGAAAATTTTTTGAGAAACTAATATATACGAGAATAATAAAAACGGCTAGCCTCTTGAAAAGACTTATACGGGAAGGGAAAGACAGCAGACAACTAAAGCTTGTTATAGACAAAAATATTATCGATCAAGCCGTATATATTTCCAAAACCGGCAAATATTACGTAATTGTAAACAACGGTCTTATGAATCAATTGTCTTTGAAATATCCGATGCTGTTTTTTATGTATCAAAATCATCTCAATAATGCCTTATCTAACCTAAAAAAAGGAGAATACAAAATAGTTGGGGAACCTCGGTTTTCAAAAACAGCCATAGCACCTATAAACTATATCGAACATTTTCCGGACGGCGGTTATCTTTTAATCACATTAAATTCAAAAAAATTAGCCTTGGTAAATTTCAGGAACGCGCTGGATCTTATATTTGACAAACTTAAATCGGATAAAAGAATAAACAACATTCTGTTTTTTAATGTAAATGGGAGTCTTATAAAGCGGTTACGAAAAAAAAGTTTTCCTGATGAAGAGATTGGAGCTCCTTACAGCTTAGTAAAAATTGGTGACATTTATCATCTCATTTCACGCAATATAGTACGTTTAAACGGAAAAATAGTCGGTTATCTAAGCATTGATCTGAAAGAAATAGAACTAAGCAAGGTTATAAAATTAGAAAAGTTATATACTGCAATTATCAGCCTTATGCTGATCGTTGCCGCAACCATTATTATAACAGTAATCTATGCCTTGCGAAAAAAAAATATGGAAGAGATTGTCGGCTTAAAAAAGGATATTGAAAAAATGAAACGTTCTGAGGCGCTGAACACTCTTGCAGCATCACTTGCACATGAAATTCGCAATCCCCTGAACGCAATATCATTAATGGTGCAGGCGGCATCGAAACGAAAAGAGGTGACAAGCAGCGGTGCGATACTGATAAAAGAAGAGATAAATAGACTAAATAAACTTGTTACCGATTTTCTTTCATTCTCTAAAATACAAAAAATTGAAAAACGAATAACTTCACTATTAAAATTTCTGAACAGTACTGTTGATATTTTCAGAGAGACTGCAGCAAAAAAGGAAATAAAAATTATTGTTGACTCAACTGAGAATAAGATTGCGATAGACGTAAACATGACTCGTCAGGCAATAGAAAATCTTATATTAAATGCTATAGATGCCTCAAAACCCAAATCGACAATAAGATTAAGCGGAAAAATTGTATCCAAAGAACTTATAATTTCCATAACTGATGAAGGTATAGGAATGGATGAAGATACACTTTCCCATGCGCTTGATCCTTATTTTACTACAAAACAGAATGGAACAGGGCTTGGGCTCCCCACTGTTTCAAAAATCGTTTACATAATGGGCGGCACAATACATATCGATTCTAAAACAGGCAAAGGAACAACAGCAGTCATCAGGATTCCGCAATGATTACAGAAAGTAAGATTTTAATTGTTGATGATGAAAAAACACAAAGAGACGCGCTGGCTCAGTTGCTGGAGATGGATGGTTATGCAGTGAAAACCGCCTCAAATGGTGCTGCAGCCTTAAATATTATCGATCGATTCATGCCATCCGTAGTTATAACAGATTTTAAAATGCCGAATATGAGCGGAAGCCAACTTATATCTGCAATAAAGAAAAAAAATCCTTTGATAGAAGCAATAGTTGTAACAGCATACGGAAATATAGATATTGCTGTGGATGCGATGAAAAAAGGAGCCTATGATTTTATAACAAAACCGATTGATTTTGAACATCTCTCAATATTAATCAAAAAAGCTTCCGAAAAAAGAATGATAACCATAGAAAATATTCAATTAAAGCAGCAGCTCTCATCCGTTAATCATAAAATAATAGGTGAAAGCGACTCCGTAAAAAAGGTGCTTTCTGTAGTAAAAAGAGTAGCCGGAACCAATGTTCCGGTTATGATTACAGGAGAGAGCGGAACGGGAAAAGAGCTTGTTGTAGATGCTCTGCATAAGTCAAGCGGAAGAAAGGGAAATTTAATAAAAATAAATGCGGCTGCAATTCCCTTAGATCTTCTGGAAAGTGAGCTTTTTGGATATGAAAAGGGGGCTTTTACCGGAGCCGAAAGCAGCAAAGTCGGAAAATTTGACCTTGCCTCAAAAGGAACACTTTTTCTTGATGAAATAGGCGATATGCCTTATAATTTACAGTCAAAGCTTTTAAGAGTGCTTCAGGAAAAGATGATTATGCCCATAGGTGCTTCATCTGAACACCCCGTTGATGTGAGAATAATTGCAGCAACAAACCAGAATCTGGATAAAAGAATTAACGCCGGCGCATTCCGAAGTGATCTCTACTACAGACTGTCTGTCATAAAAATAGATGTTCCGCCTTTAAGAGAAAGAAAAGAAGATATACCGATTTTGGCGGAGGAATTCTGCAAGGAATTTGCCAGCAGATACAACAAAAATATCAAAGGTTTTACGCAAGACGCACTTCAGGCGCTTACCAATTACGATTATCCGGGAAATATCAGAGAGCTGAGAAACTATGTAGAACGCGCTGTGATACTTTCTCATTCTTCTTTAATAGATACATCCTTGATGCCCTCCGAACTTAAAAATATCCAACCTGATACTTCCATAACTCTCGATAATGGGCTTGAGGCGGCAGTTGAGGCATTGGAAAGAGACCTGATAAAAAATGCACTCGAAACGACCGGAATGGTGCAGACAAGAGCAGCTCAAAAACTAAAAATAAGCGAGAGAGTGCTTCGTTATAAGCTGGCAAAATATGGATTTAAATAATTAACTTACTTTACGCACTCATACGCTGCTGTTACCTCTAATGCTGCGTTTAGTGCACAAGGTGAATAAAAACCTGCCTTGCTCGTTGCCGCGAAACACTTGATAAATTTTAAATCATTCTTTATCATGATTATGCCGTATAAGAACGATTGTCCGAAGTGGAGGTTTTTTATGCCTGGTTTTGCATCAAAGATTTTATTTATATTGCTTGCGCTCACTATTAACTGCAATTTATTGTACGCAGCATCGAACAAATACCTTGTGAATCGCCTTGAAGCAAACGGCTTTTTGCCGGCTTTCATAGAAAAACTTAATGAGCATTTTATCCCCCGGCCGATTGTCGTCAAAAAAAATTTTTATCACAAAGAAACGGAATCTCAATATAAACATTATTTTAGCAAACGATCAATTGATCGAATAACAAAGTTTTACGCCGGTCACAAGGCTGTTTTTGATGCTGCACAGAAAAGCGGTGTAAATGGAACGATTATTGCCGCAATTCTATTTGTCGAGTCTGACTTTGGTCGGCAAATAGGCGGATATAATGTAGCCAATGTATATGCAAATATTATAGCGTTCTCTGACCTAAAGGATTCCAAACAAAAAAGGCGGTTTAACTGGGCAATCAAGCAGATGCGGGCTGTGCAGAAGATTTGGAAAGAGGGAAAAATAGATGTATTCAGATTGAATGGATCATGGGCGGGAGCGTTTGGAATTCCTCAATTTATTCCGACAAGCTATCTTATATATGCAAAAGACGGCAACGGAGATAAAAAGGCCGATCTGTATAATCTTAATGATGCAGCTGCAAGTGCCGCAAATTTTCTTATGAAAGAAGGATGGAGCAGCAAAAGAAAGCTGCAGACGATTCTTCATTACAACAGCAGTGTTCCGTACGCAGAAACGATACTTAAATTAAGCGCTATTCTTTCGACTTCAAAATAAGCTTTACGAGACTGATACAAATATGTTTACTGTGCAGCGGTCTCGTTATAAATCAAAAATAAAATAGTGTGTTCCTGAAATTTTCGGTTTGACAATCGTTCCGTTCGGATCGAACAACCTGGTTGGACCGTCATTTGAAGCCCTCAGAAAATAGATTGAATTCTCTATAGCCCTAAATCTAAGCAGCCGCATAAAAAATTTTGGTGCAAAAGTATGGCTGAACCATCCGTCATTTGTTATATTTATCGCTACAGTCGCACCGGCTTGCTTGAATCGTTTAATTAAAAACGGAAACATTGTTTCATAGCAGATAGGAACAGCTATTTTATTGCCTTCTACACTGAAAACGGTTATTTTATTGCCGCCTCTCAGATCTTCTCCGTTTTGCGTCAAATCGACTATTTTGTCGAAAATAGATTTTACCGGAAGATATTCACCGAAAGGAACAAGGTGTATTTTATCATACCTATAGATATCGTTTCCCTTAAAAAGAAAGGCTGAGTTTGTATAACCGTAGGAGCTGAAGGAAAGTAAGCCGGTTAGCAGAGGAATTTTTATATTATTCTCCAGATTGGTAAGCAGATCGTTATCTTCCTGATATTCATTCCAAACTATTGGAACAGCAGCTTCGGGCCATACTACCAAATTAGGATGAAATCGCTTTACAAGGATTTTTGTCTGTTTAATATATCTGTTGATGATTGCATAGTAGGAACCCGGATCCCATCTTTTGTTTTGAGCGATATCTTCAGAGATAACTAAAATTTTAATAGGAGAAATCTTTGGAGTATCTGCAGGCAAAAAATATCCTATTAGCAAAATTGCAATTACAGGTATTGCGAAGGCAGGCTTTTTTTTTGCTATGGCAATATAGATAAAAACATTAATCAGAAGCAAAAGAAATGTTATCAGATATGATGAAAAATGGGCATACCCCAAAAGAAACTTATCTTGAAACTGCGTCAGATAGAGATCAAAAAGCGGAACGCCCGTAAAAAGATGATCTCTTGCTGCCTCCAAAGCTACTCCTATTATTGGAATGATATAAATCTTGTTGTGAAAAAGCTTTATGGAAACAAAAAAAATTACCCACCAGATAGCGAGATAAAATGCCAGGACACCAATCAAGGCTATTGCATAAACAGCCGAAATACCGGCATGAACATGAATCGGTTCGTATAAAAAACTTACCAAAACAATCTGGTATAAAAATCCAAAGACCGCCCCGATCAAAATTTGAGCGCCAAGATTTCGATTTATAAAAAAAAGCGGAACAAATCCAACAAATTCAAGAAAAAACAGCGACGGGACAAAAAACGGGAGCAGGAGTAGAATAAGCGACAAGGCAACAGAAAAAATAGACACCTTCAGATGATTTTCAACGCAAAATCAGACCACACCGCATGATGAGTTATAAAACCGGTTGAGATATAATCAATGCCGGTAGCGGCAAGCGCCCTGATCGAGTTTTTGTCGACATTGCCGGATACCTCCAGCTTAACGCCTTCTTTCCTCTGTTTTACTACACGCTCTATGTCAGCTATCTCGAAATGATCAAGCAAAATGATATCTGCTTCGCCTTCCACAGCTTCTCTGAATTCATCAATATTCTTTACTTCAACCTCAATTTTTGCGGTAAACGGAATTTTCGGTTTTATTTCTTTAATCGCCGCACTTATGCTTCCGGCTACTTTTATATGATTATCTTTTATCATGGCACAATCATACAATCCAAGCCTATGGTTTGAAGCTCCGCCGGTTCCGGTTGCGTATTTCTCAAATATTCTCATACCGGGTGTCGTTTTTCTCGTATCAAGAAGCACCGTCTTATATTGAGCAATTTGGTCGACAAACTCTCTTGTCAGGGTTGCAATTCCCGATAGGCGTGATATGAGATTCAGCGCCGTCCGCTCACCGGATAGAATTGCTGCAGCATCTGCATCTAAAATTGCTGCAGTCTGAGATTTTTCAATATAATCCCCATCTTTGAAAAACCGTTTAATATTGGCATTTTTATCAAGAAGTCTAAAAATCTGCTCAAAAAAATCGATACCGCACAGAATCGCACCGGAACGACAGATAAGTTTTGCCTTGCTTCGTTTTCCTCTGCCCACAGGAGCTGTAAGATCAAATGGACCGATATCTTCTTTTAGAAAATTCTTCAGTGCTTCGGTTATCATCAGCTTACAGCAAGCATTTTCTCAATTACAATCTTTGCCTTTTCGGCTGTCTTTTTATCGACAGACACCTTAAACTGATCTTTTTTAAGAGCGGATAAAACACGCGGCAGAGTAATGGTTTTCATATTGTAGCATAAAGGCGTTGCCTTAGGAAAGATAATTCGTTTTCCTGGAGCTTTCTTTCTTATTTGATGGGCAATGCCGATTTCAGTACCTATGACAAACAGCTTTTTATCGCTGTCTTTGACATAGTTTATAATCCTGGTTGTGCTTCCCGCAAAATCTGCAATTCTTATTACCTGCGGCGTGCATTCGGGATGAACCACTACTGCCGCATCGGGATGCCTCTTTTTTATCTCAAGTATGGACTGAACGGTTATACGCTCATGCACCTGACAATAACCTTCCCATATATGAAACTTTATTTCAGGTAGCCGGTCTGCTACAAACTGTGCCAGATTTTTATCAGGGCCGAAAATAACCTCTTTCGTATGAAGCGATTTTACAATATTAACGGCGTTTGATGATGTGCAGATTATATCTGATAATGCCTTTATCTCTGCAGTTGTATTAATATATGAAACGACAGGTACACCGGGGTATTCTTCTTTGTATTCATTTAATTCTTCGGGAATTATCATATCGGCAAGAAAACAGCCGGCTCTGCTGTACGGAATTAGGACATCTCTGTCAGGCATAAGAATTTTTGCAGTTTCAGCCATAAAATCCACTCCGCAGAAAACAATCATCTGTTTATCGGTCTTTGCCGCAGTTCTTGCCAATCCAAGAGAATCGCCTATGTAATCTGCAACATCCTGAACTTCAGGCCTCATATAGTAATGAGCAATAATAATTGCGTTTTTCTCTCTCTTTAATCTGTTTATTTCAGATTTCATCTCATTATAGTTCATTTTGTTCCCTCAATCTTTACGGAAATGACAGCCCCTGCTTGTCGGGTTCTGCCATGCGGCTCTTGCTATAATTAACCCGGTTTGAATGGCGCCCCTTAATTCTACAATTTCTCTTGTCAAATGAGCATTTCGGTAAAACTCCTCAGTCTCCTGCCACAGATGCCTCAAATCATTTATAGCCCTGCCCAGTCTATGACTGTTTCTTATCAATCCTACATAATTCCACATTATATATCTCAGCGTTATGAAATCCTGAAATATTAATGCATTGTCAATACTGCTTGAACCGGTATAACTCCATGGCCTTATACTCGATATATCGCCCGCAGACCTGTTTTTCACTCTTTTTGTAATATCGTCGGCAGCTCTATATCCGAAAACCAGACCCTCAAGCATTGATGTGCTGGCAAGTCGGTTTGCACCATGCAGTCCGGTGCATGCGACCTCGCCGACTGCATAAAGCCCATATACGGTTGTTCTGCCGTATAGATCTGTTCTGACGCCGCCGCAGGAAAAATGCGCGGCCGGCACGACCGGAATAGGCTCATAAGCACAATCTATTCCATGCTTTTTACATTTTTCCCAAATTGTCGGAAATCGTTTTCTTATCTCATCAGGTTTCATATATGAGGCAATATCAAGATAAACATACGGCCAATGATGCTCGGTCATCTCACTGTGAATCGCCCTTGCTACGATATCTCTTGGAGCCAGAGATTCAAGATGATGATAGCGTTTCATAAACGGCTTTTTATCATAATCTACAAGAACGGCTCCCTCGCCCCTTACAGATTCGGAAATAAGAAAGCTGTCTGCACCGCTGATGGCAAGCGTCGTGGGATGAAACTGAACGTATTCCATATTTATAATTTCTGCCTGTGCTCTGTATGCTGCCGCAAGTCCTTCTCCTGTTGCCACGGCCGGATTTGTCGTATGAAGATAGATTTGCCCAAGACCGCCTGTAGCAAGCATAGTAGACTTCGCAGTTATGATTTTTACTGCAGAACTGCTGTTATCCAAAACATATGCGCCAAGACATCGGTTATCTTCATAACAGGAAAGCGGATTATCTACATGATGATGATTGGTAAGAAGATCTACAAGAGTACAATTTGTAAACAGTTTGATATTTGGAAGTTCTTTTGTCCTTTTTATCAAAGCCTGTTCGATATACCTCCCTGTAATATCGGTTTTATGCAGAATTCTTCGTTTTGAATGTGCGGCTTCCTCGGTTCTGTCAAACTCACCGAACTTGTCTCGGTCGAAATCTACCGGTGCTTCATCGAGCAGCATCTTTTCAACGATTGCAGGACCTTCGTTTGCCGTAATTTGTGCTGCCCGTGGAAGAGAAGCTCCGGCGCCGGCTACAAGTATATCGTTGACCAGAAGAGCAGGTTTGTCATCGACTGCCTTATACACAATTCCGCCCTGAGCATTGTAAGTGTTTGAATCGGCTGCTTTTTCAGTTTTTGTTACTACTGCAACCGACAGACCGTTATCGGCTGCTCTTATGGCAGCACTGTTTCCTGCTATTCCGCCTCCAATAACAAGAAGATCAAAATCGGCATCAGTCATTATAACTGTTCCGGGCTTATAATACGACCGGCTACTGCCGAGGCAGCCGCAATAGCAGCGTTTGACAGATAGACAAACGATTCGGGAGAACCCATTCTGCCTACAAAATTTCTGTTGCTTGTCGAAATAGCGGTTTCGCCCGGTGCAAGAATACCCATATGGCCGCCAAGGCATGGACCGCAGGTCGGAGTGGATACTATAGCGCCTGCATCAAGAAAAATATCAAACAATCCCTCTTTGAGAGCTTCTCTGTAAATAAGTTTTGTTGCAGGAATAACAATAAGACGAACACCTTTGGCTATATGTCTTCCTTTTAGTATTTCGGCGGCAATTCTAAGATCAGATGTTCTTCCGTTTGTGCACGATCCTATGAATGCCTGATCTATTTTTATCGTTTCGGTGATTTGAGAGATCGGTTTGCTGTTTTCCGGAAGGTGAGGAAATGCCACCTGAGGTTCAATTTTGCCGGCATCTATATATATCGTCTCCGAGGCGGAATCAGCGTCACTTTTGTAAATTTTATATTTTTTATCTGTTCTGCCTTTTAGATAATTTTCCGTAATCTCATCCGGTTCGATTATGCCGTTTTTAGCTCCGGCTTCTACAGCCATATTGCAAATTGTAAGTCGGTCATCCATTCCAAGCGAACCGATAGTATCGCCGGCAAATTCCATAGTTTTGTAGAGTGCCCCGCTTACACCGATTTTCCCTATCGTATAGAGTATTATATCTTTACCGCCTGAGTATTTTGGAAGCGTACCGCTGTAAACAAATCGTATCGTTTCGGGAACCTTGAACCATGCCTTTCCTGTAGCAATAGCAAAAGCAAGATCGGTGCTTCCGACACCGGCAGCAAATGCTCCAAGAGCCCCATGAGTGCATGTATGGGAATCTGCTCCGACAATTATCTGACCCGGAATTATGATGCCTTGCTCAGGCAAAAGTGTATGTTCGATACCGGTTTCTCCCACATCCCAATATTTTTCTATATTATATTTATCTGCAAACATTCTGACTGTCTGACATTGAATAGCCGATGCTATATCTTTATTGGGAGCGAAATGATCGGGTATCAATGCCACTTTTGAAGGATCTTTGGGAACAATTCCGTATTCGGCCAATTTATGAATTGCTATTGGAGCGGTTACATCATTTCCAAATGCCAGATCTACCGCGGCCATAACAAGATCGCCGGGTTTAACATCATATCCGGTATGATCACTTATTATTTTCTGAGTAATACTCATTCCCATTTGTTCACCTCTTGTTATAATTTATTATTATATCTGTCCTATAGTCAGCAGTACAACGCATCTTTCACAAACTTTTCAGCTTGTAAAAATTCTCTTAATTTTTCTGAAATTTGTTCAGTTACTTTTTTAATCCGATGCTCTTTTTTTATTTTTTAACTCCTGTAACTCAATATGTCTTGCCTGCATAGCAGAACCATAAGCTGCAACACCGTAAGGTACGAGATAAGTCAACAGAATCTGAAAAATAACGGTAGCAGTCAAAGCGCCGCTCAAAATTGCATTGTAATGATTAATTAATGCAAGTAAAGTGCCAACTACTACCCCCACTTTTACAGAACGATAAATACAAACCTTATCTCTCGCATGCTTTAAAAACAGTTTCATAATGCCCTCTTGAATAGGCGAGGCGTCACATTCAACTCACTTCATGCATCCGAGAGCACTTCCTGCAAAACGAAAAAGTGTGTTTAGAGCGGCAAAGGCAAGATGCTGCGTTCGAAAGGTTGAAATCGGTTTTATACGGCATACCATTTTAGGCCTTTTCGGATGATTAGATTAAGATTTTTAAGATAATATATATATGACATAGCTTCACCAAGCTGCAGTATAAGATCATCATCTGCGGTATGATTTCTGAAGATTATTCTTGCAGCTTCAAATATTGTCATAGGATTTGTCTTCAACATATAATAGGTTTTTTCAATTCGCTCTATATAGCTTTTTCTTAGTTCCCTTATTCTTTCTTTAGGATTTTTCACAAGTTTTCCATGTGATCCTGCTATTAATATCGGAGCAATTACTTCAAGTTTATCCAAAGTTTCGAGATAATTTTTTATAGGGTTGAAATTGCACTTTCCAACCGGGACACTTACCACGAATATTGTTCCCGGGTTGCTTGTTATATCTGCAAGAACAGCATCTCCGGAAAAAAGTATTCCTTCATCTTTAAGAAAAAATGACACCGAACCCGGAGTATGACCGGCCGTTCCAATTGTAATAAGGGTTCTGCCGTCCAGATCAAAAAGCTCTCCCTCGTTTATCGGTTCATGGGCAGGTACAGAAATCCGTTTAAAGATTTTTTTGATTATATTAAGAATACCCTGTGCATACAGAGGCGGCAAACCAAGTTTCAGCAGATTTTTCTCAGCAATGTCATCGCCGGGATATTTATACATAAGCCAATCTGCATCTGCATCATTAAGAAAAAATCGGGAAAATTGTCTGCTTTTTGCAATTCCTATATGATCATCATGTCCATGAGTAGCCAAAACTCTCAGCTTGTCGGTTTTTACTCCTGCTTCATTCAATAATTCTGAAGTACTCTTTTGATCAGGCCCTATATCAATAGCAGTATCAGCTTTGGCAAAATAATATATAGAAACGGCTCCAACTGCGTAAGGGGTCGGAAGGTCGATCTTTTTTACATAATCTGGCAACAACATCTGTTTCAAGAATATTCCAAATATAGATTCTGTCAACCGTGAGTTACTGTAAAACTTATTAACTGATGTTACGCAGCGGTCTCATACGTTTATAGATCAATAAATTTGTTTCTGTTGTTCGCAAGAGGCTTAATCACAATTGACATACAAACAGATATGAATAGAATCGTGCTATGCAATTATCAGTTGTGGTGCCTGTTTATAATGAGGCGGAAAATTTGCCTATACTGACAGGCGAAATTAAAGAAGCAATTAAGAACTATAAAAATAAAGAGATCATATTTGTTGATGACCGGAGTACAGATAAGAGTCTAAGTATTATAAAAGAGATAAAACTAAATAACAAAGATTCGAATATAAGAATAATATGCAGGACAAAGAGAGGCGGACTTTCTGCTGCGCTTGCCACAGGATTTCTTGCAGCAAATGGTGATATAATCATCAGTATAGACAGTGATCTTCAGAACGATCCGGCTGACATTCCAAAGCTTGTTTCCCATATAGGAAAATATGATGTTGCTATCGGATGGAGAAAAGAGAGACGCGATCCGTTTATTAAAAAAATCTCATCAAAGGCTGCAAATTTCATAAGAAATAATGTTACACACGAAAATATCCATGATACCGGATGCACTCTCAAAGCTTACAAAAGAGAATTTTTGTTAAAATTAAAACTTTTTGACGGACTTCACCGATTTTTACCTACGCTGCTTAAACTTGAAGGAGCAAAAGTGATAGAAGTTCCCGTCAAACATAGAGAAAGAAGGTTCGGAAAATCCAAATACCATTTGTTTAACCGTCTGATAGGTCCTATGATGGATCTGTTTGCAGTTCATTGGATGCAGAAACGCCATATTGATTTAAGTGCCAAAGAGCTTTGAACTACTCTTTTGATATCTGGTTAATAATCGGTTTTATCGCTCAAATAATATTCGGGGCACGGTTTTTGCTTCAATGGCTTGTTTCCGAAAAGCAGCATAAAAGTGTTATTCCGATAGGTTTCTGGTATTTATCAATAGTAGGCAGTCTTATGCTTTTAATATATGCCATACATAGGAAAGATCCGGTTTTCATCCTGGGACAGGCAACCGGTTTATTTATTTACATCAGAAACCTTATGATGATACGCAAAGAGAAAGAGAGGTGAGGCGTTCTTCAATGCTGCTTCTGGCAGTTTCGATACTTTTTTTGCTCTTTTTTCGATTGGGAAGCTATGGTCTGATAGAAACATCCGATGCCAGATATTCCGAAATTTCTCTTGAAATGGCCAATAGCGGCGATTATATAACACCAAGATTAAACGGTATCAAGCATTTTGACAAACCTCCTCTTACATATTGGCTGGCAGCAGCAGGCATAAAACTTTTAGGCAAAAACGAATGGGGAGTCAGAATTTTTCAAGGCATTATCGCACTTATAATTGTCCTGTTTGTTTACCTGTTTGCAGGCAAATTTGTTTCGAAGGAAAATGCAGCTTACTCCGCTGTCTTTCTTGTCAGTATACCGATATTTTTCGGCAGCTCACATGTTTTAACAACGGATCTTCTAAACAGCCTCTCCACAACCGGTGCCCTATTTTCATTTTTTCTGTGGTATAAAAAACGACAATTTATTTATCTGATATTGTTTTATGTATCCATAGGTATCTCTTTTTTGATTAAAGGACCGATCGGACTATTTGTAATACTGCCGATCCTTGTTCTGTTTTTGATGACCGAACATAATCTTAAGGCAATTCTAAAAATGAGACCATGGATGTTCATTATCTCGCTTCTCATTGCAGCGCCCTGGTATATAGCACTTATTAAGCAAAATCCCGGGTTGTTAAGTTATCTTATTGATAACCAGCTTTTAAGCAGGCTTCACAAAGGAGGACTTGGCCATCCACGTCCTATGCTTTACTATCTCTGGATGTTTCCGATAACGATGTTTCCGGCTGTAATTCCTGCAGTTTTTCAGAAAAAACTGAATTCCTTCAAGAAGTTTCTGCTGATTGCGGCTTTGTGGCCGCCGATTTTTTTCTCTATTCCTGCAACAAAACTCCCATTATATATATTGCCCTCAGCTCCGTTTATTGCGATCCTGGCATCAATTAGCAGTATAAATTTTAAAAAATTCTCAAAATACGGAAGTATCGTAATGGCACTCGTTTATCTTGTTGCCGCAGCTCTTTTCTATACCGTCACAATAAAACATATAGCGGAACAGAATAAGATTGCACTGCTTCTGTCCGTTTCTGCGGTTCTTATAATAATATTACACGTAATATCAAAAAATCGATTTGATAAACTAACGATATCAAGTTTTACAGTGGTTCCGCTTGCAGTAACTATGCTTTTTCTATCGCCTGTCGTATCAAACCTAAAAATCTATAAACCGTTTATGAAACAGATAAACGCCAAAGACAAGGTTATTGAATATCGCTGTTTTGTAAGATCAATACCGTTCTATCTAAATCATCCGGTAAAGACTGTAGGATTGCAGCAGGAGCTTCGGTTTGACAGCAAAAAGACCATAAAAAAACTTGTAGTGTCTGAAAATAATTTTTGGAAATTATGGCAGAGTGAGCCGCTGAAAGTAATAATAAACCGTGATGATTTGAAGAAATTCAGGCATTATACGGTTTTGGCTTCCAAAAAAAAACTTATTTTAATTAGCAATTGATGCTGTGCACTGCCCGCAGCTGCAGTGACAATACAGCGTATAAGTGCAGGGTTATTTTTTTCTTTTAGACTTGCCGGTGTTGAAGCAAATATCAGATATGAAAAATCTATTAGAAAATATCATGAGACCACCGGCTAATAAACAAATTCACAGCTGTTTACTATACAGTGGTCTCTTAATATTTACCCATCAAATCATGCAGTTGTTATATAGTTATATTCAGCTGACAGTATCATATTAATTGACAATTATCCCGCAGCTTTTATACTGAAAAAGCTATGAAGGAAAAATTGAGATCGATAGCCGGTCAAAGACGCATCAGTTTTATAGCTTTAAGCGCAGTCGGAATTTTAGCTATCATCTTCAGTTCAGTTGTTGTGATTTACGCATTACAGCTTTTTCATGCAGAAACCGCCACATTTGCTAAAATTACAGGTACTATAATAAATAATGCTCAACTTTCCAACACAGATAAAACAATGTTATACGGCATACTCGAACATGATTTAAATAAACTGGATAGCAATCTGTTTATTGATCAGACCAAATTAAAAGCAATAAAATTAAAAATTGTCAAAGTGGCCGGTTCAAAAAATAAACAGGCGGCGCTTAATCTTTCGTATGATATAGAAAAAATAAGCGAAGCCGGTCTGGAAAAATCTTATTTTACTTTAGCAATAATTACAGTCTTACTTGTCTTTCTGCTTTGTGTTATTTATCTGCTTACAATCTTTTTACCGGACAGGCGCCTTCAAAATGCTATCAACAGCATAACCGCAAGTTTATCCGAATTGGAAACAGGCAAGTATCTAAATCAAAAGGAGATAGGATTTCGAGAAACGGCGCAATTGATTAAATATACAAAAAGGGTAATTAATAGAACCCTTGATATCAGCCGGATGCACGCTATGTTGAGCGCAGTGAATCAGGTGATGATAAAGGCAAAAACCGAATCTCAGATTTTTAGCGATATCTGCAAAATTTTTGTTGAACAGGGGAAATTCAGGCTTGCATGGATCGGCATTCTGGATAAAAAAGCTCATATAACGCAAACATATTTTTGCGGAGATGAAAGTTATGTAAATTTTGTAGTAAAATCTCTCAACAAAAATCTGTCTTCCGGACCAACAAGCAAAACTATAAAGAAAAAGAGAATCTTTATAAATAACGATACCTCCGAAAACAGATTGCTGGAACCATGGAAAAAAGAGATGCTGGAAAGAGACTATCTGTCAAGTGCCTCTCTGCCGATAATCAAGAAAGGGAAACTTGCAGGTATACTTAATATCTATACAAACAGAGTAAACTTTTTCAGAAAAGAAAATTTTAATCTTCTAAAAGAAATTACCGATGATATCCATTTCGTTCTTGACAAAATAGAGAATGAAAAATGGCAGAATATAACGATGGAAGCGTTGGAAAAAGGCTCATCATATATAGTTATTATGGACAAAAATTTGACCATAACCTATGCCAACAAGGCAGCCAAAGAAATTTTAGCGGGAGACACCGAAGGCGAACTTTCAGATCAACATTGCAGTATAATTAATAACAGACTCAAAAACAAACCGTTGACAAATGAATTCTTTGATAATTTGCTGAAAAAGAGAAAAGTTTTTAACGATTTGCTAATATATACAAAGAAAGATGGCACTTTAGCCTATTTAGATACTAAAATTACTCATTTTAAAATGAGAGAAAATCATGATTATTTCATCTTGCATGGTAAAGAGATTACGAAAGAGATTCAACTGCAAAATTCCATAAATAAGATGCTTTTTTATGATTTTGAAACAAATTTGCCAAACAGACATGTCTTTTTGAAGTCAGTCGCACTGTACATAAAAACAACAGGTCGAAACAAGCAGGCTGCATTGGCAATAATCGATCCTCGCAATTTTACCTATATTAACGATGTTCAGGGATTTGAAAACGGCGGCCGACTTCTCAAGGCAATCGGAGTCAGATTAACCAAAATATTAAAAAGCAGTGATTTGGTAGCAAAAGCGTCCGGAAGCAGATTCTATATTTTAGTTAAAGAGATAGAAGTAAAATACAGCATGTCGGACATTTTAAAAAGAATTCAAAATGCGTTGGACAAGCCATTTAGCATAAATTCGAAAGAGATAAGATTATCGTTTCACATCGGCATATCCATATATCCAAATGATGCTCAAAATGCATCGGATCTTTTGTCGCGCGCAGAAACTGCATTGTTTTATAATAAAAAGTCCAAGTCTAAAAAACCGTACAGTTTTTTCACTGAAGATATCGAGCGGGATATAAAAAAATCTGAACAGTTGCAAGAAGCATTGTCAAATGCCCTGAAACAAAAAGAGTTTCTCCTGCATTATCAGCCCTATTTCAATCCGATATTAAAAACTATTTCAGGCGCCGAAGCACTTCTGCGCTGGAAAAAAGATGGCGAGATAATTATGCCTGCAGAATTTATTTCAACTTTAGAAAAAAGCAACATGATTGCAGATGTTGAGAAATGGATCATAGATCAGACATGCTCGGATATGAGAAGATGGCGGGAAAAGGGACTAAAACTTACACCGATTTCCATTAATATATCGCCTAAGAGCTTTACCAAACCGGATCTGACACATAATATATTCTCTGCAGCAGAAAGATACCGGATAGATCCGGCTCTTCTAACGGTAGAGATTACAGAAAGGCTGTTTATGTCCGACTTAGATTATTCAAAAAAAATTCTTACTAATTTGAAAAAAAAGGGAATCAGAATAGCCATTGATGATTTCGGAACCGGTTTCTCCTCTTTATCCTACTTGGAGCAGCTGCCAATTGATATATTAAAAATAGATATCTCTTTTGTGCAAAAGATAACAAATGACAGGCGCTCTGCTGCCATCGTTCAGTCTATTATTGCCGTAGCTCAAGCGCTTTCTTTAAGCACAGTAGCCGAAGGCGTGGAAACCGCCGAACAGCTGGATATTCTAACAAAGCTGAACTGTGATAATATACAGGGATGGCTTTTTGCAAAAGCGATGCCTGAAGATCAATTTGAACTGTTTCTGACTTCTTCATAGGACGCCGTCCGAGATATAAAGCTGTAAATCTGCTTATTGTACAGCGGTCTCATAATTACTAATTTTGTAGATTTCATCAAGTTCTCTGTAGTTGCCGTCTAAATCCATTCCGCAGCCAACGATAAAATCATTTCCTTTCAAACTAAAAGCTTGATAATCTATCGCCGTATCATATTTACCCGCGTTCTCTCTGACAACAAGATATGCGTATCTTATGCGAGCCGGATTTCTTTTCTCCAACAACTTGTTGAGATAAAACGATGTTGCGCCGGAATCAAGGATATCATCAATAACAAGACAGTCTTTGCCGTCTATATTTCCTGAAAGATCCTTCAGGATATTTATATTACCACCGCTTTTCGTGCCCTGATAACTTTTTACCCGTATTGAATCAGTTTGAAAGTCCGTTTTTATAAGTCTTTTGATTTTATCAAAAAAATAGGCGCCTCCGTTTAATACGGCTATCAGCACCACAGGAGCAATAAATCCATCTGTATTTATCTTATTCGCAACTTTAACGATAGCTTTTTGAACCTGAAGTTTGCTGTAAACGGGTGTCAGCTCTACCATATTCCGGGTATGTTCTGGCTGCATTCGGGGCATTTGCCGTTGTCCAGATAGTTTTCTATAACTTTGCGATTTCGACGAACAACCAAAATTTTACCGCATGACGAGCAAACGGTATCCGCAGTCTCATCATCACAAGTTGAATACAGATAACGCAAACCGGCGTCTTTTCCAATCATATATGCATCTCCAACGCTTGCGGCAGGCGTTGGATAGCTGTTTTTGTATTTATGAGCAGGAAAAAAATGTTTCAAATGCCATGGTATGTTTTTATCTATTTGCGCAATTGATTTTGCGGCAGCAGAAAGCTCTTTGATGCTGTCGTTAAAACCGGGGACAATAAGAGTTGTAATTTCGACCCAGATATCATTTTTCATGAAACATTCCAGATTATTTCTCACAACAGCAAGATCAGCGTTTAGAACATTTTTATATTTATCGGCGGAAAAACTTTTTATATCCAGGTTTACCGCATCTATCAAGCCGGCCATCTTCTTTATTAGAATATCTGTCATAAAGCCGTTTGTGCTAAACAGATTTTTTAAACCTTTATTTTTTGCTATTTCAGCAGTGTCGAGGACATATTCAATATAAACCGTCGGCTCAGAATAACCGTATGCTATTGAGCTGCAGCCATACTCAATGGCATCATTGACAACTTCCTCAGGCGTCATATCGATCTTATCGTTTCTTTTTGTTCGTTCTCTGGATTCATAAGTGCCGCAAAACGGACAGGTCAGGTTACATCCGTCCGGAGCGGCAACATAAGAAAAGCTTGACGGCAGTACATGATAAAACTGCTTTCTCTCAACCGGATCAATCGAAACCGCAGCAACCTTGCCGTAAACCATGCTTTTGATGGCTCCATTCTCGTTTCTTCTTACCTTGCATTTTCCCGTTTGCCGATCACCAAGTTCGCAAAAATGGCTGCACACCAAACATTTTATAGTTTCTTTTCCGCAATCTTCCAGATCCCTGTAATTCATTTTTGATCCTCGTAAAATCGTCTGTAAAGCAGTTCGGGATACGCATTAATTATATCCTTTTTTGCAAAGCTATATGCGTAATGATCTATATAATCGCAAATTACCTCATATGCTTCGTTTATCTCTCTCATCTTTTCGCCGCTGCCGTGTATGTCCGGATGGTGACACTTTGATAATGCAATATATCTTTCCTTGATATAACTGTATGTTGCCGTCTCCGGTATGTCGAGTAACTTTCTGGCGCTGCTGATTTTATCAAACATGTTGTCAAATCCTGCCACTTATCTGTATAATGTAAATATGGCGGAAAAAAGAAAAAAATCAAGACTGCTTGAGTTGTTTAAAACGCTCAACGAAAATTTCGGAAAAATGTATTGGTGGCCTGCCGACTCGCTTGATGAGATGATCATAGGTGCCGTTTTAACTCAAAATACAAGCTGGAAGAGTGTTGAAAAGGCGATAAGTGCACTCAAAAAAGATAACCTGGACAATTTTGAAGCCATTCTTTCTCTGGACAAAAATCTACTCGAGAGTCTCATAAGACCTACAGGATTTTACAGGCAAAAGGCGGAACGATTGAAAACAGCCGCATGGTTCTTTTTGAAAAATCGTTTTGTCGACAGGGATATGCTGCTGTCTCTAAACGGCATAGGAAAAGAAACAGCCGATTCGATTTTGCTCTACGGTTTCAACAAACCTGTTTTTATTGTTGATACATATACAAAACGGATATTGGCAAGACATAAAATTATAACAAATTCCGATTATGATTCAGTTCAACGGTTATTTCACGACAATCTTTCTAAATCAGTCAAATTTTTTAACCAATATCATGCTTTAATAGTTAAAACTGCAAAACTTTACTGCAAAAAAAAGCCATGCTGCAATAAATGTCCGCTTTTGAGCGACCTTATTGACAACAAAATCTCTCCACTT
>JAADFJ010000031.1 GCA_013152955.1 Campylobacterota bacterium | reverse complement strand
GAACAACTCCGCAATCAGGCAAAATGCGAGTTTTATTCTTTTAGTATAATATGCCGGTTTTTAGCATATTTCACACAGCGGTGATTTTTTGCTTACTTTTTAATCAATCAAAAAGTAAGAAAGAATATTTAAAAAACAGAAAAGAAAAGAGTATTTGAGATTGCCGCTGCCTTCGGCCTCGCAGTGACTGGAGGCGTGTCATTGCGAGCGTAGCGAAGCAATCTCTCTTTTCTATCTGAGTAAATGTATATTGTAGGTTTGACCCTGTTTGACCCCCTTGCAAAGAGATACCTAAAAGTATTAAATAGAAAAATATTCTGCAGAATTTAACTGCTCAATGCCTATAATTCCATGCTCTCTGTATGGAAGAGCTTTGATAGAATACTTAGAAAAAGATCTTTTTATATCACGCATGATATCAGGACAACTATTTGCAGCTGAATCGGTATAACGATTCACGATAATAGTTTTGGCAGAAATTTTAAGCTCTTTTAATCCCTCCAGCGTTCTAACTGTTTCGGCATAGGAAAGTTTATCTATATTCATTACAATAAATATAGAAGAAAATTCAGGATCTGCAAAACGATTATAAATCATCATATTTTCTTTTTCTATTTTTTCAAGTTCGTTGTAAACCTTGTCCGTATGATTTTTATCTCTGGATGACTTGTCCAAAAAAACAGGTTTCATGTTTTCCAACGATTCTCTTATGTCAACTATTTTCTTTCTGGCCTTCAGCAGCTTATTCAGCCATACGCGATTTATCACCGGAAGCGCCATAATTCGCAACGCAAGACCTGTAGGAGGAAGGTCTATTATAACATCATCATAAATGTCTATATTGACGAGTCTCCATATTTCTCTCAAAAGAGCGTCCTCCTCGACACCCGGCGAAAACCTGAGAACATTCAAAGAACCGTCAAGGTTGAAAGCTGCAAGATATTTATATTCTCTCTTGATTTTGGCGGTTATCCGCTTCAGATATTCGTCAACGACTTTTTTGTAATCAATTTCACAAGCATCAAGATTTTCAGCAATTCTTATCGGTTTGTGTCCTAATTTGATATCGAAAACATCGCCGAGATTGTGTGCAGGGTCCGCCGATACAATCAGAACTTTACAGTTTTTTGATAATTGTAAAGCATTTATTGCGGCATTTGTTGTCTTGCCTACGCCTCCTTTACCGAAAAAAAAGTAGATCATCCCATTAACATTCCAGCAAGATCACCGAATATATCGTCCATTGATGCATCCCTGGTTTTCAAGCGCTTTACATCGTTTTCCATGAACGGGAGCAGTCTAAGTGTTATTCCGGCCGGTGGGGCCGGGAGCCCCACCAAAAAACCGAAAAGTACCAGTGCAAATCCGGCTTCTCTTTCAGCAAGAACAAAGCGCAGATCATCTGTAGCTTTACTGTATGCTATCGATGAAAGGAGTTTCCAGATTGCTTTAAGTTCCATTATGCTGCAGTCTGAGGAGATTTCTTTAATGCTTTTAAAAATGAATACATTAATAATACGTTAAGGGCTAGCATAACAACCACTGCCAAACTAATAATCCAACCCTGTGCGACAGATTTATGCAAAAATACCGGAATGACGGTAAATAGATACCAGATGAGAGCAAGCGTAAGCGTAATCCACAAAAAGAAAGCCGGGGCAACTATAGCAACTTTATATCCCGTTGTTGTGTTTAATTCCTTGATAGCCCAAAGAGCCACAGTCAAAAGAGCTATACTTGCCAAGGTTTGATTTGCTCCTCCGAAGGCAGGCCAGATAACTTTCCAAGCTCCGCCCCATGCAAGCCATATTCCTACAGCTGCGGTCGGTATGGACCCTATCCATTTACTTGTTATGAAATCACGAAATGAACTCTCTTTCATCGGTGCCCACAGCTCAGCCCAGGTAAATCGTCCAAGTCTGTTGCAGGTATCAAGCGTAGTCATGGCAAATGCCGCAACCCATAAACCGGCGAAAACCGCCATTGCATGAACAGGCAAGCCTAAACCGGCATTCGCCGCCAAACCATACGATTTCGTAAATATTCCGACAGGTCCGCCGGCAAATTTTAGTGTGCTCGTATAATGAGCCCCGAAATTTACTGCAGATGTAAGCAATATTTTTGTATGTTCACCTAAAACAGTCAAACCGAATGCTGCTATCGAACCGACAACTATTGTTGAAAGAAAACCTTCGGTAAGCATTGCACCCGCTCCAATCAATGCTCCGCTTGATTCCTTGTCAAGCTGCTTGGAACTGGTGCCTGATGAAACCAATGAGTGGAATCCGGACAATGAACCGCATGCAATTATAAGAGGAATAACCGGCCAGAACGGGCTTGGTTTACCTGCAACAACAGATGCACTCCAACTTGTGTACCCCGGCATAAGAAGATGACCGCCGCCGGCAAAGCCGACAATTATTAGAGAGATTCCACCGACCGCAAGACCGAAGTATAATATATATGAATTCAGGTAGTCTCTCGGCTGCATAAGAATCCAAACAGGCAGAGCAGCGGCTATAATAATATAGATTAGAACAGCTATCATCCATGTATGGAAAGATGCATTGATAGGATACAAAAGGCCGATCCAGATTGACAGAACTATGAGTATCAAGCCTATGACCGTAGCAACCGCAAAATTCATTTTTGCTTTGTAAGTCAACAAACCCATTATGATAGCGGCTCCAATAAACAGAATAAAAGCTGTAGGAACCGCAGGTTCTTTAATGAATATTATACCCATTACAGCACCGAATGCTGCAACAATCAGTATAAGTGTTACAAAAATAAACCAGCTGAACAGATATCCGGTACCTCTGCTGGTAAGTTCTCCGGCAATCCATGCGATCGATTTGCCTTTCTTTCTTACAGATGCCATCAATGAAAGGTAATCATGCACCATTCCAATAAATACATTACCGAACCATATCCACAAGATAGCCGGAATCCAGCCCCATGCGAGCGCAATCGCAGGCCCGATAATAGGAGCAGCACCTGCTATGGAAGCAAAATGATGACCGAATAAAACCCATTTGTTGGTAGGTACATAATCAACGTTATCATTAAGAACAACAGCCGGAGTTTTCTTCGAATCATCAATTTTAACTAAATTTTTGGAAATCCTTTTGCCGTATATCCTATATGCAGCAAAGTAGATAAGCAAAGCCAAAATAATCAGAAATGCGGTATTCATATTCACCTCCTAAAGTTAATATTGCCTGCATCGCATTCGCCGTGCAAACAAATTTCACAGAACCGAACCCGTTAAATCAATTCCAATACCCTCCTTAACCTCTATATAATAAGACCGTTGCACAATAAACGTATTCGTTAGAAGTAAAAGAAAAAGTGCGGCTTAAAAATTAAAATTCGAGATACTAACCAGTTAGTTTGAAAATTTTTATCTCTTGAAGATTGCCCCTTATTCGACTTCCATACGGACTTTATCAGATCTCTCATATACTGCGTTAAACTTCTTTTAACTAACCGATTAATCCTGCGAAAGTTTACCTTGTCTATAAAAAACCTAATAAAGCTGCAAATCTGTTCATTGTGCAACGGTCTCATAATGCAATAGGTTAGTTATAAAATCTTTTGTTGTCAAGCAGGAATAAACTTTTTATTAACCACCTATCTCCAAATTACTTTAGACAACAGAAGTAAATATGGAGATTTTCGCGGTAAAGAACATCGTATATTAACTTTATTAAGCAGCTTGGCTTTGACAATCCAAAACCAATGTGTTACTTGATGCGGAGTAGCAGAAGGTGAGTAAGAACATAATTAAGCATTCTTAATTGCTTTTCCGCAAACTTGAATATATAATTGCCAAATGTTACCTCGAGAGCTGTATTTTATAGGCATAGTTTTACTGGCAGGCGTTGCATCTCTTGGATTCTTCTGGGGCAGAAAGAAAAATCTCAGTCTGGCGCGTAAAATTGGGAAAATTACCGAAGAATTTTTGAGACCCGTTGATCAAAATTATGTATGGATCGGCGGTGAAATCGGCTATAAAGCAAGTTACATTCTCAAAGACGGTTTTACCAAAAAATGCCGTACGATGTTAACACTTCTCCCGAGACAATCACCTTTTTGGATTCCGATATCATTGCTGTTGACAAGATACGACAGATTTTTTATGAGCTATATTTTAGAAAAACAACTTCCCTGCGAAATGCATTTGCGCAAAAAAGGCACATGGGGTTATGATAAAAAAATGTATGGAGATTCATTCGAAAAAGAAAATATTACTATTGGGAATATCACATATATTATGCATAAAAAAGGTAACTGCTCTAAAATAAACGAAAAGGTAATAAAGTTTTTAAAACAAAACAGATCAATAAAAAGTTGCCGCATTTATAATGACGGTAAAAAAACCGCAGTTGAATCGATGATTACGCCAAAAACCGATACCGTAAATCTGTTTCTAAAAGGTTTTTCCAATTTTTGCAAAGATTTGTAAGATATTATATTATTAACAGGATTTGATTGGATAATAAAGAACACTTCTATTATTTATTCATAAACAACGGTACTTTGAGTCCTGAATTCGTCTCCTCCGCACTGTAAATTAAGTCAACGATTCTGCGCTGCCTCAATTTACGTCTTGATGCTACCAATCAGGACTTTTAATTTGAAACGCTTAGAATTACGTTTATAATTAATAGAGATATACCGAAGCAAAAAATTGAGTGAAGGTGGCAATTATGAAAGAAATAACAGTTAAAAGAAAACATTCGCTTTGTGAACTGTGCGGATGGTCTATGCTCTTTTTCACGGTAACAAAGGCGTTCAAACGAATCAGAGGCGTAGAAGGTGTAGAGGGTGACTATGAAGGTGCAGCATGGACTATTCGGTATGACGGTGAAGATCAGACAAAAAAGCGTATTGATAAAGTGATAGATGATATGGGATTTACTCTGCAATAAATCGTTAAAACCAAAATTACGCATAGATAATATCTAACATTGGCATAAATTTCCGGCGTTGATAAATTGAATGCTTGACAATAAATTAAAATAAGATAATAAGACCACTATACAATTAAGGACAACTTTATTAATTCCGAATACCTAAATTGATGATCCGAATCCTATATAAAACGTAAATTATAGATAATGACTCTGTTGCTACCTAATAATTTGCAACAAAAAAAGAAAGTGGTCTGGAGTTCAGGATAATCTCGTTTACCGGTTATCCTTAATTTAATCTATACAAGACCGGAAAATGCAATAAGGAGGGCGTATGAGATTTGGTATTCCCAGAGAATCTGAAAGCATGGGTTACCTGATGGAAGGCAGAGTTGGACTTACCCCGGCCGGGGTAAGAGAATTGACGGAACAAAATATATCGGTTTTTGTAGAGAGCAAAGCAGGAATCAATTCAGGCTACACCAATGACGATTACAGTAAAGAGGGTGCAAAGATTGTCTATAGCACTCAAGAATTATACGGACGTTCCGATGTAATTCTCAAGATAAAAAGACCGACAGAAAAAGAACTTGATTTTATACCGCAAAATTGTATGATATGTGCGTTTTGGCATCTTGTAACTGCACACAAAGACTATATTGAAAAACTTATGAAAAAAGGCATTACGGCTTTTGGTTATGAGTTATATGAAAGCAAACCGAATTATCGTCCAATTCTTGCCTCTCAAAGTAAGATTGCCGGCAAACTTACTTCTCAGATAGCGGGTAAATTGCTTGAGTCGGGCAGCAATTCTTTTGGAAAATTGCTTGGCGGAATACCTGGAATTCCGCCTGCCGATGTTGTGATTATAGGAGCGGGAACACTTGGAAGCTATGCTGCCGAAAGCCTCTCAGGAGTAGGCGCCACAGTTCATCTGCTCGATAAAAATGCCGACAGATTAGAACATGTTTCTCATTTTATGAATAGACGCATCATTACTTCGGTGGCGACCAAACATGCAATCGAAAGATATATTAAATTTGCCGATGTAGTTATTCTGTCCGTTCTTGTTCCGGGAGATCTTCCGCCTCTTATCATTAACAAACATATGGCCAAACAGATGCGCAGAGGAACGGTTGTGATAGACTTTGCTATTGATCAGGGCGGCGCAACGGCAGTTACAAGGGCAAGAGGCGCTCACATAGATCCTTTTGTTGAAGACGGCATTACATATCTATCTATACCGAATGCTCCGGCAATGGTTGCAAGAACAACCTCCAAAGCACTGACACTCGCCATTATTCCAATTCTTAGATCTGCTGCGAATTTAAAAGACAAACTTTACCATGCATGTTATATATATAATGGGAGAAGGCCATGAATTGGCAATCTATCTATAAAAACGGTATTGTCAGCGCCGATGAAGCCGTGAGCTCCATAAAATCGGGAAATCTGGT
>JAADFJ010000030.1 GCA_013152955.1 Campylobacterota bacterium | reverse complement strand
ATTATCAACAAAATTCCGAATCTGTTTCTCATCTTTCCCTCCGTAATTGGGGGTCGTGTCTTTGCATTTGACATAACTCCTTATTCGTTTTTCTATTTACCGGATTTATTATTGTTTTCCCTGTCAAATCGTGTTTTTTCATTTTATTTCCAAGTTTTTCAATATTTCCATTATTTGCTTACTCAACAGAGGCAAGTCTTCTTTTACTGTTTTCCATATTACCTCTATATCCACTCCAAAATAATCATGAATTAGTTTATCTCTCATGCCACCTATTACTCTCCACGAGATTTCAGGGTATGCGCGCCTAATATTTTCAGGTATCTTTTTTGCTGCTTCACCCACAATTTCCAAAGCTCTTACGATAGCATATTGCAGTTTTTCATCCTTTTTAAAATCATCGAAATCCGCATCCTCAGTAAATTTCAAAGCTTTTTGTATGTTTGCGCTCATATCATAAAGATAATCATCAATGATTCTCTTTTTTCTCATATCACTTGAGTCTCTGACAAAATTTTTCTCCCAATTCTATGTTTTAAGGCTGATTTCATAACCAAATCCACTTTTATCTGCAAAGTGTCACTTAAAAAATTTTCAAGTTCAATAAATTTTAGCAATGTAGGCGGTTCTTTAAAACTGACAAGTAAATCCAAATCACTATCTCCATCAGCTTCTCCTCTTGCGTATGAGCCAAAAATCTCAAGCGTTGCTACATTATATTTACTTTGCAGCAATGGCATTATCTTTCTCAACTTATATTCCGGGGTCGTGTCTTTGCATTTGACATAACTCCTATTCATACTATTTTCTTTGCGCATTTTTGCTTGAATTTCTTAACGCAGATTTTGTAATGTCAATTAAAAGATAAGGGCAATGTTGTGAGATCTTGTCTTTGGCGTTTGGCAAAAGGGTAATTAGTTTATTGCTTTTCATGTTTTCTTTCAAATTCTTTCAGGTGCTTAAAAAATGCCGTAAAATCACCCAAATCCGATTGCAGTGTTTCATAAACTACTTCATCATCAACATTCCAGTATATATGAACTAATCTATTACGAAACCTCACCATATTTTTCAGTCTAATCACCAAATCTTTATCGATTAAATTTTTTTCTCCAAGAACATTAAATGTGTCTGCATAATCATTCGGCAATCTAAAACCGTTCTTTGATATGATGTGATTACAAATGTCAACAACAGCCTCTATAGCGATTATGAAATGATATTTTGCGCCGGCTATCTTATCTACATCACTCAAAAATCCTTTTTTACTCAATTTTCCAAGAACCTGCAATCTATCTATCGCAATGTTGATTTGTGAAACTAAGCTGCCTATTTTTTCCTTATTATATTTAAGCACAAACAGTCTCTTTTAAATATTCATCTAAAAGATGAACATAATCAAAATAGTTCTTAAGCACTTGTCCTTCAAAATCCGCCCTTTTTTCATCATCTTTAATCAATATTTTATCGTTCAATACATTGTATACAAAAGAAATCGGCGCATTATTTATTATTCTTACATCAATAGGAATTTTGACCATTTTCTCTATTTCATTTTCCAGTTTAAATTCCATCTTAATACCTGCAGCATCTTTTGTATATATACCAATATCGATATCGGAAAATTCATCACTTTCTGCAAAAGAGCCAAAAATATAGGCAAACAAAATATCACTGTCATTCTTTATAAGCTCTGATATTTTATCTATAATATTTAACTTTTGATTTTCATTCATTCTTATTTTCTTTCTCATTTTTTCCCCATTCATTATCTTCCTTCTTCGGCGGTTCTTTCTCAAATATTTCCCACAGATTTATCTCTATATCAAACGCTTTCAGCTTGAGTGTCTCGTCCCAATTGAGAATGTCGGCAGCGTTGTATTTTTTGTTCTCAAGATAAAGCCGTTCAACATATTCAAGTTCCGGATAAATCAATACATATTCGGAAACATCGCATTTCTCATAAAATGCCTTTTTTCCACGCTTATCCTTAAGAACGGTAGAAGGTAATACAATTTCAATAATTAGATCGGGCGCGTCGTTAATATCAGCTTCGGTAATTTTATTTTTATTGCAAATTATGAAAATATCGGGCTGAATAATATTGTAATCATCAAATACAACATTGGCAGGAGCTGAAAAGGCTCCACATTTTGAAGGATGAGTAAAGTTGTTAAAAATTATTCGTTCCAAATTCCTGCTTATTTTCTTATGCTTTACCTTCGGCGCAGGGTTTATATCATAAGCTTCGCCATCTATAATTTCCCGTCTTTGATCATTAGACCGGATGAGATAATCATTATAATCGAAATAATCGAATTTTTTGCCGGTCTGCTGCATAATCGGCATCTCTACCTCCCGGATATCCCAGATGAGTGAGCAGTGAGCATGGATATAATTTAGAACCCTCTTGCATATATACATCTTAATTGTAGCGTCAAATTTAATGTTTTGCAACCTTTCGGAGGTTTTGATCGTTTGCCGGTTTTAGTTTTCTCTCCGTCACTGTCAGATTCTCCCCTTGCGTCACTGCGGAGGAGTAAAACGACTGCGGCAGTTTCATTAGATTCCCGCCTGCGCGGGAATGACAGAGGGGAAATGCTTGCAATGACAGAAAAGAAAACTATTGCGATGACTGATGGAGAATATCGATCGCGACGACACTCTTTGTTTTGTTCTCTTTGCCCGCGTTGGGAAATGTGCGTTAAGAAAAAACGAAACTATTCGAGCAAAAGGTTTTTTGATAATGTTGAATTATAAATGATAAGTCTTAACAGGCTGTTGAGACATGACATCAAAAAAGACTGTTACCTATAAATACTTTTTCTATGTCCAACTTTTATGACGATTAGAGTCATTTTATTTTCTATGATTTCGTATATTATCCTGTAATTTCCAACTCTAAACCTATAATAATGCGATAAATCTCCTGCTAACTTCTTGCCATTATAAGGATTTTCCATAAGTTTGCTCTTAATAGTATCAACAATTTTAGTTTGCCATTTTTTATCTATATTTTTTAAATCCCTTATTACTTTACTATCAATTAACAGCTTATAGGCCAAGAGCTTTTTCCAATTCTTTCATCGATATTAGATTTCTGTCTTTATCATTTGAGCGCTTCTCTGCTTCATAAAGATCTGATAGATCATCCAAGTAGCTTTTAAGAGCTTCTTTAACAAAAAAGCTTTTAGGTCTTCTTGTAGCTTTGGATAGATTGTCTAACTTTTCCTGCATTTCTTTATCTAATCTGACTGATAACATTTATATTCCTCCTCAGTATTACACGTATGACTATTGTTACATTAATTAGACTGAATGTCAAATTAATCAAATATCACTTTCCTGTTCCCGCGAGGCCGAAGGCCGCGGCAGTTTCATTAGATTCCCGCCTGCGCGGGAATGACAGAGGTGTTGCGGGAATGACAGAGGAAAAGCGTCATTGAAACATACTCATTCTATCGCTAAAACACTCTTCTTTTATCGCTAAAGTACTCTCCTTCTGTCATCCGCACTTGATGCGGAATTTATCCATTGCCCAGTAGAGATTTTATTTTGTCAAATCTTTACATTAATGCATTTCATGCTGCAACTTCTGTTTTTGAATAAACAATATTGAAATCATACTGCCAAAATGCTATAGTTCCAAAAGCAATTGATAATTCACCTTGCGCACTTAATGTTGAGTAGTTATCAATGCGTAAAGCGGGTTAACAGGGGATAAATTATGAATGAGAAAAGGGTGGTTATCGGTTCAGATCATGCAGGATTTGAGATGAAAGAACAGATAAAAAAATATCTAAGGCAAAAGGGATATGATGTGCTTGACGAGGGAACCGATTCAACTAATTCGGTTGATTATCCTGATTTTGCGGCTAAAACTGCAGCAGAATGCCTGAAAAACGGGGCTATGGGAATTGTGATATGCGGAACAGGCATTGGCGCGTCGATAAGCGCAAACAAGATTAAGGGGATAAGGGCGGCACTTTGCCATGATGCATATACGGCAATTTATTCAAGGCGTCACAATGACGCAAATATCCTTACTTTAGGCGGCAGAGTTACGGGAATTGATGTAGGAATTCAGATAGTTGATCTATTTTTGAGCACAAAATTCGATGGCGGAAGACATCGGCTTAGAATTGATAAAATATCGAAATTGGAGGAAGAATGAAAAAAATTGTATTAGATGAGCTTGCCCGGGTTGATAGTGAGGTATTTAGCGCAATAAAGGCTGAACGGGACAGGCAAACCTACAGTATTGAACTTATAGCTTCGGAAAATTTTGTGTCACCGGCTGTAATGCAGGCCGCAGGCTCGGTAATGACAAACAAATATGCCGAAGGATACCCCGATCATCGCTATTACGGCGGATGTGAAAATATGGATATTGTGGAAGATCTTGCACGCGACAGAGCATGCAGACTTTTTAACGCAGATCATGCAAACGTTCAGCCTCATTCGGGCAGTCAGGCAAATATGGGTGTTTATATGGCCGCACTTGAACCGTTTGATCGCATTTTAGGAATGGACTTAACCAACGGCGGGCATCTTACGCATGGATCAAAGGTTAACTTTTCGGGTAAACTTTATCTGCCTGCCGGATATGGAGTGGATCCTTCTACGGGAAGAATAGATTATGATGAACTTCTCCAAATCGCCAAAGAATTTAAACCGCGCCTTATTGTATGCGGAGCAAGTGCATATCCGAGAGTTATTGATTTTGAAAAATTCAGGAATATCGCCGATGAGGTCGGGGCGTATCTTATGGCAGATATTGCCCATATTGCCGGACTTGTTATTACCGGTCTGCATCCAAGTCCATTTCCATCATGCGATTTTGTAACTACAACAACGCATAAAACATTGAGAGGTCCGCGAGGCGGAATGATTCTCTGCAAAGAGCCATTTGCAAAAAAGATAGACAAGATCATTTTTCCGGGCATTCAGGGTGGCCCGCTAATGCATATAATTGCGGCAAAAGCAGTCAGCTTCAAGGAAGCGGAAACAGATTCATTCAAAGATTACCAGACCCAGACAGTTAAAAATGCCAAAGCTTTAGCGAAAGTTCTTATGGATAGGGGCATTGACCTGGTAAGCGGAGGCACCGATAATCATCTTATTCTTGCAGATCTGACAAAAACCGGTATGACTGGAAAAGAAGCCGAAGAAGCGCTGGGAAAAGCAGGTATAACCGTAAATAAAAATACAGTGCCCGGTGAAAGAAGATCTCCCTTTGTGGCATCCGGAATAAGAATTGGAACTCCCGCAGTCACAACAAGGAAAATGAAAGAGAAAGAGATGAATATTATCGGCAATCAGATTGCCGATGTTTTGTCAAATCCTGACGAATCGACCATAAGAAGAGTTTCAGAAGAGGTAAAAGAACTCTGCGGCCGCTTTATCTTTTATCCTGAGATAGTCTCACAATAGATGAGTCATATACTATAAAGGATACTTCTATTAATCCATGAGCTGTCATCTTGAGACCGTAATTAGCATTCCCTGCATTGTAGATCTTTGCAATAACCCTATTGCCGGCTGCATTTGCGCCCTACCGGAGAATGCGGGCTCTCAATTTGAAACGCCGGAAATTAATATTTATAGACACATTGAAAACCGGAGGAGATTATGATTGTAAAATCAGACGATCTTTTTGTGCTTATTTCTGCAGCATTTGTAATGCTTATGACTCCAGGAGTAGCGATCTTTTATGGAGGAATGGTCTCAAGCAAAAATGTGCTCTCTTTGCTTGGACAGTCTTTCGGAATTCTCGGGATAATATCGCTGCAATGGTTCTTTTTCGGCTATACGCTGGCTTTCGGGCCCGATATAGGCGGTGTTATAGGAAGCCTGAAGTATCTGTTTTTATCCGGAATCTCAGGCAGCTCGCAGATAGGATCAATTCATCAAATGACCTTTGTTATTTTTCAAATGATGTTTGCTGTTATAACCCCGGCATTAATTATAGGTGCATTTGTCGAAAGAGTAAAATTTCTCCCCACTATGCTGTTTTGCCTTCTCTGGAGCAGCTTTGTTTATGATCCGGTCGCACATTGGGTATGGGGAGGCGGATGGATTCAAAAACTCGGCGGTTTGGATTTTGCCGGAGGAGCCGTTATTCATATCAATGCGGGTATTGCAGCTTTGGTTGGAGCTCTTTATATAGGCAAAAGAGACGGATTCAACAAACGAGCATTCACGTTCCATAATATACCGTTTGTAGTATTAGGTGCTGCCATGCTCTGGTTCGGATGGTTTGGATTTAATGCAGGTTCGGCTTTGTCGCTCTCTTTCCAGGCTTTATCGGCATTTATAAATACACACCTTGCTGCCAGCAGTGCACTTGTCGCGTGGGGAACAGCTGAGTATATAGGAAGAGGGAAACCCACAGTGCTGGGTATGGCATCAGGTGCGGTTGCCGGACTTGCCGCAATCACGCCGGCAAGCGGTTATGTTAGTCCGCTTGGAGCTATTTTTATAGGAGCTGCCGCCGGATTTTTGTGCTATCATGCAACCATCCTGAGAAATAAAATCGGATATGATGATTCACTTGATGTATTTTCCGTTCATGGCATAGGAAGCATAACAGGAATGCTCGCGCTCGGTTTTTTGGCGGTTCAGCATGTAGGGGGCGTTTCAGGCAGCATACATCAAGTTTTGCTTCAATTGATAACAATTGTTGCGGTAGCACTTTACAGCGGAGCAATTAGCTTTATACTTTACTTTCTTGTAGACAAGCTT
>JAADFJ010000029.1 GCA_013152955.1 Campylobacterota bacterium | reverse complement strand
CTTGCCGCCGTAGCTGCGGCTACGCCGGCAAGAACCTTCCTTGTATCTAACGCTTTCTCTTTTTGCTGAAACTGCGTTTAGTGCGTAACATCAGTTAAAAAGACTAATTTTTATTGACAAAAGACTTAATAATGATAAGCTTTGCCGATATGAAAAAAGCGATTATTCTTGATGGAAAGGCATTGGCATCTGAAATAAGAGCCGACATTGCCGAAAAGGTTAAAGAGAACAAAAATAAATATGATAAAGTTCCCGGATTAGCCGCAATCCTTGTCGGAGATAATCCGGCCAGCACACTTTATATAAATATAAAGAAAAAAGCATGTGTTGCTGCCGGATTTTATACGGTAAATCATCATCTTCCGGATTCCATATCTGAGAATGATCTCATAGAAATTATAAACAATCTCAATGCCGATCACAAAATTCATGGAATCCTGGTGCAGCTCCCGCTGCCGGCATCTATCAATGTAAACAAAGTCATGGGAGCAATAGACCATCGCAAGGATGCAGACGGCTTCAACCCGTACAATATGGGAATGCTTGCTATCGGTGATCCTCGTTTTATACCGTGCACACCCCTTGGCATAATCACACTTCTTGACCATTACAAAATTGAACTCAAAGGAAAAGATGCGATAATTATAGGAGCAGGAGCTGTTACCGGAAGGCCGCTTGCATCTATGATGCTTAACCGCGGCGCCACAGTTCAGGTATGCCATATTTTAACAAAAAATCTTAACGACAAAGCGAGAGAGGCTGATATAATCGTCAGCTCTACAGGTCATCCGGGACTCATAAAAGGCGATATGATAAAGGAAGGAGCAGTTGTGGTGGATGTTGGAATCTCTAAAGTAAACGGGAAAATTGCCGGAGATGTAAGATTCGATGAGGCAAGCAAAATTGCATCGTTTATTACACCTGTTCCCGGAGGAGTAGGCCCTATGACAATAGCTATGCTGATGAAAAACACTTTTTATGCATATAAGCTTTCTTTAAAAACCGATGCCTCAAGATAAAACTATTAAGTCAGTACTGATAATCGGGTCAGGCCCCATTGTAATCGGACAGGCATGCGAGTTTGATTATTCGGGAACTCAGGCAATAAAAGCCCTCAAAAGCTCAGATATCCGCGTAATTCTCCTAAACAGCAATCCTGCAACAATTATGACCGATCCGGGTCTGGCCGATGCAACCTATATTGAACCTATCACCGTAGAGGCTCTGGAAAAGATTATTATAAAGGAACGTCCGGATGCAATCCTGCCCACTATGGGAGGGCAAACAGCACTTAATCTTGTCATAGATGCCGAAAAAGGAGGTGTTTTTAAGCGGTATCCGGTTCGCCTTCTCGGCGCCGATATAAAAACTATCAAAAAGGCTGAGGACAGAGCACTTTTTAAACTGGCTATGCAGAATATATCTCTCGATGTTCTCAAGTCCGAAGCAATAACAGATACAAAACAAGCTGAAAATGCAATCAGGAGAATTGGATATCCGGTAATAATCAGACCTGCTTATACGCTCGGAGGAGCAGGCGGAAGCATTGCATACAATGAAGCGGAATTTTATAAAAAAGTCAGGTGGGGCATTGATATAAGCCCCATTGGTGAAGTTCTCTTAGAAGAATCGGCACTTGGATGGAAAGAGTATGAACTTGAAGTAATGAGAGACAAAAAGGACAATGTGGTAATTATCTGTTCCATAGAGAATCTCGATCCTATGGGTGTCCACACAGGCGACTCAATAACTGTGGCACCTATAATGACCTTAACTGACAAAGAATATCAAATTATGCGGGATGCGGCAATTGCAGTCATACGGGAAATCGGAGTAGAAACGGGCGGATCCAATATTCAGTTCGCCGTTAATCCCAAAACCGGAAGAATGGTTATTGTTGAAATGAATCCGAGAGTATCGCGATCTTCAGCTTTAGCAAGCAAAGCCACTGGTTTTCCGATCGCAAAAATTGCAGCACTTCTATCGATCGGGTACACATTGGATGAAATCCCAAATGATATAACCGGCGAAACATATGCAGCTTTTGAACCTTCGCTTGACTATGTAGTTGTGAAATTTCCGCGTTTTACATTCGAAAAATTTCCGGATGCAGATAATACGCTGACAACACAGATGAAATCCGTGGGCGAGGTTATGGCAATAGGCAGAACATTCAAAGAGGCGCTGCTCAAATCCATAAGATCCCTCGAAATCGACAGATATGGGTTTGAGTCTCCCGAGTTTGGAGAGAACTTTGATGAAGCATTCAATAAACGGGCGGCTATTCCTACACCTGAGAGAATCTGGTACATTGCAGAAGCATACAGACGTGGTTATTCGGCAGACAAGATAAATTCTTTGACCGGCATAGATATGTGGTTCCTGAATCAGATAGAAGAAACCGTTGAAGTTTCAAATCGTCTCACAAGCAATCAGTTAAATTCAGATCTGCTGCGCAAGGCAAAAGAGACCGGATTTTCAGACAGGTATATCGGAAGATTGACCGGAACAAGCCAACTTTTTATAAGAAAAAAACGCAGTCTGTGGAATATAAAATCCGTATTTAGAATGGTTGATACATGCGCCGCAGAGTTTAGCGCAAAAACTCCGTATTTCTATTCAACATATGAGAATGAAGAAAACGAATCAATTCCGTCAAAGAAAAAAAAGATACTCATTATAGGTTCCGGGCCAAACAGAATCGGCCAAGGCATTGAGTTTGATTACTGCTGCTGCCATGCCGCATTTGCCTTAAAGGAAGCCGGCATCGAAAGCATAATGGTTAACTGCAATCCCGAAACCGTTTCAACGGACTATGACACTTCCGATCGGCTTTATTTCGAGCCTATCACTTTTGAAGATGTAATGAGCATCATAGAAAACGAAAAACCAGATGGTGTTATTCTGCAATTCGGAGGCCAGACTCCGCTCAAACTTGCAAATCCCCTGAAGGAAGCCGGCGTTCCCATTATCGGCACCGATCCGGAATCAATTGATATAGCTGAAGATAGAAAACGATTCGGTATTCTTGCAAAAAACCTTAACATAAGGCAGCCTGAAAACGGTTTGGCAGCCACAAAAGATGAAGCGATGAAAATAGTTGAAAGGATAGGTTATCCTGTAATTGTAAGACCATCTTATGTTCTGGGCGGAAGAGCGATGGAGATCTGTTATGACAAAAGCGAACTTGAGCATTATATAGAGGAAGCCGTTTATGTTTCAGGCGATCACCCTCTTCTCGTTGACCGTTTTCTCGAAAATGCAATAGAGATTGATGTTGATGCAGTCGTAGACGGAACTGATGTCGTGATTTGCGCCATAATGGAACACATAGAAGAAGCAGGAATCCATTCTGGTGATTCTGCCTGCTCCATACCTACCAGAACCATTCCTGAAAAGCTGATTAATACTATCAGAAGTCAAACAAAAGATATCGGTCTCCGGCTAAAAGTCAGAGGTCTTATGAATATACAATATGCCATTAAAGATGATCAGGTCTATCTGCTTGAGGTAAATCCAAGATCATCAAGAACCGTTCCGTTTGCAAGCAAAGCAACAGGCGTTGCATGGGTAAAGATTGCCACCGAAATTATGCTTGGTAAAAGCTTGAAAGAGCTTCGAGTGAAAGAGGTTACTCCTACTCATTTTTCAGTAAAAGAGGTTGTTCTGCCATTTATCAAATTCTCCGGAACGGATGTGATTCTGGGTCCTGAAATGCGCTCTACCGGTGAAGTTATGGGAACGGCAAAAAGCTTCGAGGAAGCATTTTATAAAGCACAAATCTCAAGCAACAACCCTCTCCCGAGTTCGGGAACTGTTTTTTTGAGTGTTTCCGATCCGATAAAGAAGTCGATTGTTTATGTAGCAAAACAGTTAAGCAAATTGGGAATACAAATCTGCGCAACCCGCGGTACCGCAAAAATTATAGCTGAACACGGAATTGATGTCGATGTTGTAAAAAAATATAATGAGGGAAGACCGAATATCGTTGATATTATTAAAAATCATAAAATAAACTTCATTATAAATATACCGCAGGGCAGAATAGCCAAAAAGGATTCTTTTTATATAAGAAATGCCGCTGTTATTAATCAGATTCCATATTGCACGACTCTAAGCGAAGCAAAAGCGATTATAGCATCGATAAAATGGAAATATAACGGTAACAATGAGCAATATATGAGTCTTCAATCGCTGCAGAAAAAATGATGGAGTCAATGAGAGGTGTATTAAGTGAATAATCTTATAACAGAAGCCGGATATAAGAAACTCAAGAGTGAATTTGAGAAATTAACGAGCCAAAGACCTGAAGTTATCAAATCAATTTCAGTTGCAAGAGCTCAAGGTGATTTAAGCGAGAATGCAGAATATCATGCCGCCAAGGAAAGACAGAAATTTCTTGAAGAGAAAATTGCTCAAATCGGAGAACGTCTCTCCTCAGTAAGAATTATTAAACGTTCTCAGATAAATACCGATAAAGTTTCGTTCGGCACCACGGTTCTGCTATATGACATTGATAACGATTTCGAAATAACCTACAGGATAGTCGGACAGGATGAATCGGATCCAAAAAAGGGTATGATATCTATAACAAGTCCTATAGGAAAGGCATTGATAGGCCGCTCTGAAGAAGACGAGGTAGAAATAAGAATTCCATCAGGAATCAAACATTTTGAGATAGAAAAGATAACGGTTTGATAGAAACTCAAGGAATTATCGTATCAAACAAACCCGCAGCCGGATCAATTCACCGGATTGAGGTAGAAACCGAGCGCATGGAACTCAGCAAACCGGGACAGTTTGCAATGATAGGAATTCCTGATGAGGGTTTTCATTTAAACAGACCGTTCAGCATCTACAAGCAAAAAGAAAACAGATTGACATTTTTAATACAGAAAAGAGGTATGATCACCTCGAGGCTTATAAAAAAAAGCGTCGGAACAAAACTCAGAATTATCGGTCCTTTGGGAAATTGGTTTTCGGATGCACCTGCCGTCATAGTTGCGGCAGGATCTTCTATCGCGGCTTTTGGTGATTTTATAGGCAGAAAGGACTCAACTATTTTCTACGGAGCGGCAACAAAAGATGATCTAATCGATATTAAGGCCGATTTTTTTTCCACTATGGACGGAAGCCGCGGATTCAGAGGTAATCTAATTGAACTTTTCATGACAAAAAGAAAGCAGATCGATAAAAGAAATCTATATATAGCGGGGCCTGCTGCATTCATTAAAGCCTTTAGAAACCGAATTGATGATGATCTGGCAAACAGATGCTGCGCATCACTTGAAGCCTACATGGGATGTGGATTCGGCGTATGCCTGGGCTGCGTTATAAACACAAAGAGCGGATACAGGCGAGTCTGCAAAGACGGCACCATATTTTCTCTCAAAGAGCTTCTGTTGTGAAAAGCATTAAGGCAGCAGGATTGATATTCGCCAATCCGTTTATTGCGGCATCGGGAACCTTCGGCTATGCAGATAGTTGTCTTGATTTCTATCATCCCGATCTGCTGGGCGGTTTCGTACTGAAAGGTATTTCGCTTGAACCGAGAAAAGGCAATTCACCTATGCGTATCATTGAAACCCCATCGGGAATGATCAATGCAATCGGCCTTGAAAATATTGGAATAGAGCGGCTCATAAAGGATAAAATCCCTTTCATCGAAACTCTCCATTCGGTAGCAATAGCAAATCTTTATGCTGAAACAAAAGACGATTTCATTGAGCTCGCAGAAAAGATTAATGAAATAAAAAGAATAGATGCCGTTGAGATAAATATCTCATGTCCAAATGTTAAATCGGGAGGTATGCAGTTCGGAGTGTCGCCTGAGATGACCGAGAATCTGACCAAAAATATAAAAAAAGTCAGTTCAAAGCCGGTCATAGTGAAGCTTTCTCCGAATGTAACCGACATCTGCGAGATCGCTAAGGCGGCCGAGGGAGCCGGGGCGGATGCCTTGTCACTAATAAACACGATTTCCGCAATGATTATCGACACAAAAAAGATGCTTCCTGCACTGGCTAATGTGACCGGAGGTTTGTCGGGACCGGCCATACTTCCAATAGCTGTGCGGATGGTTTATCAGGTATACGAGGCGGTATCTATCCCAATAATAGGAGGAGGAGGTATTTCCTCGGTAAATGACGCACTGCAGTTTGTTATGGCAGGAGCCTCTCTTGTTTCCATAGGAACATACAACTTTATTTCACCGGCTTCGATTCCTGTAATCATAAAACAATTCAACAATGAGGTAAAAAAAACTGATTATTCGTATTCTGATCTTATCGGTATTGCTCACAGGCAGCATTTCACTTAATGCTTCTGCATCAAGCTTAGATAAATTCATACAGAACTTCAGCAAGGCAAAATGCGTAAAGGCTGAGTTTAAGCAAAAAAGCTATATAAAACTATACAAGATATGGAAGATTGCGAAGGGAACAGTTTATATAAAAAGAAATACAGGAATAATTTATATATATTCTAATAAAAAAGTAACCGGCATATACAGGAACAGGCTCTTTCTTTTCAGAAATGGAGCAGCGCCTTATATAAAAAGAATTTCCAAAGAAGATCCGATTGCATTCTTATGGAAAAGCAGCACTCTCAGCCAATTTGATATAAGCAAAAAGAAAAAAGGCTGGCAATTTGTCATGAAAAAAAACCCTGATTATAGAGCGATCGTTGAATTCGACAGTTCGGGATTCCCGTCAGTCATAAAACAAACAGATCTTTTCGGCAACATAACCGATTTTTATTTTAATAAACAGGAATTTAAATGTAACTTCAGTATTAAACGCCTGTTTGAAAATTATCTGGAGCGTTCCAAGCAATGAGACTGTTCTGTGATAAACATTCACAGCCCTTTACGAGGTTTTCTACAGAACAACTCTGCAAATTCCGAGAGTTTAAGATCAAAAGCCCAAATTCGCCGGTAAAGTGTAACTTGCAGGCAGTGTCAGGATTGTTTGCAGCATATTCGATACCTGTATATCTAAGCTTTATATAAGAAGAAGCGGGTAGATATGCCAATTACGAAACCACGCACAATAAGCATGCCGGCAGCGGTTTTGCCTAACGACAGCAACGTGATATACGCCCAATTTTGGAATTTGAAGAATTTAACTTTTTTATTATAATGATTTCAGAAAATATGCATGATGCCGAAGCACCTTGAAAAAGATTACTATGCAGGTGATGATATCTACAGAAAGCACAGATAATTTTTAAAACATGCGTTGCGGAAAGTTATAAAAAGAGGAGAATTTTTGTGAACGAAAAAGCGATTACAATCGTTCTTGAATATTTAGACGGATCTTCCGGTAAAATAAAGGTTCGGCGATTGCAAACGGTGATAAAGCTCCTATGGCAAACATTCTTGCACCATACATTGATGAAACAAAAATGACAATACAAAGGAAGCTGATTTGAAATTCAAGATGATGGTTTACTGTTAATAAAGATTCTTTATATTAAACTCGTTGCGAAGAACTCATTCTTACCATAAGGTATACCGAGCAAAATCTGTCAGCAGACCGATTTTAAACTTTATTATGATGAATCTCTTCAAGCGGCAACGGGCAAGATGGAAAAAATTTGAGTTGTTTTGTACCGGACGACAAGGAGTGATTTTTGAAGATAAAATTTTGCAGAAGTCCTTAGATATAAGATTTTGACGAATGGCAGCATTGCACAATTGACATTCCATGAGTCAAGAGATAAAATGAAAATGTTTAAAAAGGACTTTGGTTTGATTGAAATTTAAAATTACAACTATAAAGAATTGAGGATTACAAATGAGGATAAAAGACAAAGAAGTATTTAATTATCACAGCAAGGGGCGGCCGGGAAAACTTGAAATTCATCCAACGAAACCTTTAACAACTCAGCTTGATTTAGGCTTGGCTTATACTCCCGGCGTTGCATCGGTATGCAAGCTTATCGAAGAAGATAAATCAAACAGCTATCTTTACACCGCAAAGGCAAACCTCGTTGCGGTCCTATCCAATGGAACAGCCGTTTTAGGATTGGGAAATATCGGAGCAGATGCATCTAAGCCGGTTATGGAAGGAAAAGCAGTATTGTTCAAAAAATTTGGCGATGTTGATGTTTTCGACATAGAGGTTGACGAAAAAGATCCCGACAAACTGATTGATATAGTCAAATCACTTGAACCTACATTCGGAGGAATCAATTTGGAAGATATAAAGGCGCCGGAGTGCTTTTATATAGAAGAAAAGCTTACCGAAATGATGAGTATTCCCGTCTTTCATGATGATCAGCACGGAACAGCCATTGTTACCGGAGCCGGCCTGCTGAATGCGCTTTCATTATCGGGGAAATCCATAGAAGACCTTAAGATCACAGCCAGCGGTGCAGGTGCAGCCGGTTTATCATGTCTTAAACTCTGGGAAAAGCTTGGCGTAAGACATGAAAATATTACAGTCTGCGACAGCAGCGGAGTAATTTACAAAGGAAGACAAAAACATGTAAACAAGTATAAGGAATATTTTGCGGTGCATACAAACAGACGAACATTGGAAGATGCCATAGAAGGCGCCGATGTTTTCCTTGGTGTATCAAAAGGCAATATTGTAACGAAAAAAATGGTAAGATCGATGAACGACAACCCTATAATTTTTGCTCTGTCCAATCCGACACCGGAAATAAGTTATGAAGCCGCAAAAGAGGCAAACCCTGATGCAATAATGGGAACCGGAAGATCGGACTACCCCAATCAGATAAACAATCTACTGGTTTTTCCTTTTATTTTCAGAGGTGCTTTGGATGTAAGAGCAACTGCAATTAATATTCAGATGCAGAAAGCGGCCACATACGCTCTGGCGAGACTTGCAAAATCACCCGTTACATCCGAAGTAATAAAAGCATATAACGATAAAACTCTTTCATTCAGCCGCGACTATATAATTCCCAAACCGTTTGATCACCGTCTTTTGGGCTATGTAGCCCCTGCGGTAGCCAAAGCTGCTGTGGATTCCGGAGTAGCGGGAATAAAAAGTTTTCATATTGGTAAATACAAGGAACAGCTGAAAGAAAGGACAAATGTTTCATACAGTTTTATGCGCAACATTTTTGCCAGAGCAAAGGAAGATCCTCAAAGAATACTGTTCACTGAGGCCGATTCCGATGAAATACTGCTGGTAACGGATATACTGATAACACAGAATCTTGCTAAACCCGTACTGATCGGAAACAGGAAGGAACTCATAAAGACTTCCGGAGACAAAAACATAGAGATTGACTGGGATTCCGTTGAAGTAATCAACCCCGAAGAGTTTCCTTTTATAGATGACTACGCGGAAAAGCTGCATGAGAAACGCCGGAGAAAAGGAATGACAATCTCAAAGGCCAAAGATTATGTACAGCACAGAAGAAATTATCTGGCAGCTATGGCACTTGATCAAGGTTATGTTGATGCAGTTGTTACCGGTCAGCTTTATACCTATTCAACGGCAGTAAAGCCATTTTTAAAGATATTTCAAGATGGATCTTTTGAGCATTCCACAGTTGCCGGTATCTATATAATGATTGCCAAAGATCACCTGTATATACTTGCGGATACAACCATTAATATAGACCCCGATGAAACAACTCTGGCCAATATTGCCACACATGCCGCAGCCTTTGCAAAAAAAGTGGTTGGTATCGATCCGGTGATTGCCATGCTTTCATTTTCTAACTTTGGAGAAAATGAAAATCGTTACACACAAAAAGTAAGAAAGGCAACTGAAATTATTCATTCTATTGCGCCTGAATTGATAGTTGATGGTGAAATCCAGGCAAATGTGGCACTGGATGCCGATATTATATCAAAACTCTATCCGTTTTCTAAACTGAATGGGCACAGACCCAACATTCTTGTATTCCCCGATCTCGACTCGGCAAATATCGCTTATAAAATGCTCTATAAAATCGGCGGAGCGATTCCAATCGGCCCGATTTTAACGGGTCTTCCGAAGTCGGTTCATGTACTTGAAAGAACAAGCAGCGTAGATAACATAGTTAATATGGCAGCAATTGCTGCAGTTGATGCACAAAATAAAAAGAAATAGATATAGGGAGAATGGTAAATGAAATTACACGAATTTCAGTCTAAGGGGATTTTAGCGCACTACGGCATAAGTGTTCCGAACGGTGTTGTGGTAACAGAACCGCAGGAAGCATGGGTTGTTGCAAAACAGCTGGGTGCTCCCGTAATATTGAAAGCTCAGGTACATGCAGGCGGAAGAGGAGAAGCCGGCGGAGTGAAAATAGCAAAATCGGCCGAAGAAGCCGAATCAATTGCAAAAAAGATGATCGGCATGAAACTTGTAACAAAGCAGACAGGGGCCGGCGGTAAGATAGTGAAAAAGCTGCTTGTCGAAAAAACAGCTAATATCGAAAAAGAGTTCTATATCAGCATATCAATTGATAGAAAGTCAGGCCGGCCGATGTTTTTGGCAAGCAGTGAAGGCGGAATGTCCATAGAAGAGGTTTCCGAGACAAATCCGGATGCCATTTTTATGAGGACAATTGATCCGACTATAGGCATTATGCCGTCTCAGGCAAGAGAGATTGCATATAGGCTCGGACTTTCAAAACAGGTAAAACAGACCTCAAAGCTCATCATTGGAATTTACAAAGCATTCATAGACACCGATGCTTCCATGGTAGAACTTAATCCGTTTATATTGACCAAAGAAGGAGATATTCTGGCGCTTGATGCAAAAATAAATATAGATGACAGTGCAATGTTCAGACATAAAGATATTGCCAAACTGCGTGATGTCACAGAAGAAACGGAGACGGAAATAAAATCTTCATTTTACGGACTTTCATTTGTGCAGCTGGAAGGAAATATAGGATGTATGGTTAATGGCGCAGGACTTGCAATGGCAACCATGGATCTTATAAAAATTTCCGGGGGCGAGCCCGCGAATTTTCTTGATATAGGCGGTGGAGCGGGAAAAGAAAAGGTTGGTCATGCGTTTTCTCTTATTTTGCAGGATGAAAATATCAAAGCCATTCTTATCAACATCTTTGGAGGAATAACAAGATGCGACGAGGTTGCAAACGGAATTATATCCGCGGCAAAAGAACTGGGGCTTACACTTCCTATGGCTGTCAGACTGAAAGGAGCAAATTTCGAGGAAGGAAGTAAGATATTGAAGGAATCAGGACTTAAATTTGAAGTTTACAGCAGCCTCAATGATGCTGCAGCTGCCGCCGTAAAAATGGCAAATGCTTAGATTGGAGGAAAAATGAGCATTCTTGTTAATAAAAATACAAAAGTAGTAATTCAGGGTATGACCGGCAAAGAAGGAACAATACATGCAACCGGATGCATAGATTACGGCACTAATGTGGTTGCCGGAGTTACACCCGGAAAAGGCGGAACCACTCACTTGGGAGTTCCTGTTTTTAATACTGTAATGGAAGCTGTTGAAAAAACAGGGGCAAACTGCTCACTCATTTTTGTTCCGCCTCCATTCGCTGCAGATGCAATAGTAGAAGCAGCTGACGCAAATCTCAAACTTATTGTATGCATAACGGAGGGAATTCCCGTTAGAGACATGGTGATGGCCAAACGATTTATTGAAGGCAAGGGAATAACCTTGATAGGGCCGAATTGCCCAGGAATACTTTCTGCAGACGAATGTAAAATTGGAATAATGCCCGGAAATATCTTCAAAAAAGGAAAAGCGGGTGTAATAAGCAGAAGCGGAACTCTTGTTTATGAGATAGTTGATCAACTGACCAATGAAGGCGTCGGAGAAACCACATGCGCCGGACTGGGAGGAGACCCTGTCATAGGAACAAAATATAATTTTTGGCTGGAGCAATTTCAGAATGACCCTGATACCGAGGCAATTGTAATGGTCGGCGAAATTGGCGGAGACGATGAAGTTGTCGCGGCAGATTATATAAAAAAACATGTAACCAAGCCGGTTGTTGCGTTTATAGCAGGCAGAACAGCTCCCGAAGGAAAAAGGATGGGGCACGCCGGAGCAATCATCACCGGCAAAAAAGGTACTGCTATGTATAAAATGAATGCCTTGAGAGAAGCGGGAGCAACTGTTGTTGAAAATCCGGCCTTAATTGGCAAAGCAGTAAGAAATCTACTTTCAAACTAATGAGATCGCTGTTAGATAAGCTGAGAAAACTTGAAAAAATAGCTGAACTCGGCGGCGGTAAGGAAAAGATAGAAAAACAGCATAAAGCAGGCAAGCTGACGGCGCGCGAAAGAATTGAAATTCTGCTTGATCCCGGAAGTTTTGTTGAGCTTGATAAATTTGTTGTTCACCAGTGTCACAATTTTGGAATGGAAAAAACCAAAATTTACGGAGACGGCGTTGTAACCGGATACGGCACGATAAAAGGCAGACAGGTTTATATTTTCAGTCATGATTTTACAACCTTCGGAGGCTCCCTTTCGGGAGCTTTCGCAAAAAAAGTTTGCAAAATTATGGATCTTGCTGTCCAGAACGGAGCCCCTGTAATCGGACTTAACGATTCCGGAGGCGCAAGAATACAGGAAGGCGTTGTCAGCCTTGCGGGATATGCGGATATTTTTTTAAGAAACACGCTTGCAAGCGGTGTTGTGCCGCAAATTTCAGTTATAATGGGACCTACTGCAGGCGGTGCCGTATACTCTCCGGCTGTAACAGATTTTACCATAATGGTGCAGGACACCTCGTTTATGTTTATTACCGGACCTGATGTCATTAAATCTGTCACCGGTGAAGAGATTGATAAGGAATCTTTAGGGGGAGCCAAAGTTCACACTGAGAAAACTCAGGTTGCTCATTTTGCCGCAGACAATGATGCCGAGGCACTGCTTAAAGCCGTAGAGCTGCTCTCTTTTATACCGCAGAATAATATGGAGATTCCGCCCGACCTGCCGACTTCGGATCCTGCAGACAGACGCGACGAGTCAATATACGATTTAATTCCCACAGATGTCAACAAACCGTATGAAATGAAAAATCTCATCACAAAAATCGTTGATGATGAAGTTTTTTTTGAAGTTCAGGAAAATTATGCAAAAAATATGGTTGTAGGCTTTGCTCACTTTGGAGGAAAATCGGTTGGTATTGTGGCAGATCAGCCAAAATTTTTTGCCGGAGCTCTTGATTACAAAGCAGCCATCAAAGCTGCACGATTTGTAAGATTTTGCGACGCTTTTAATATTCCCATAATAACATTGGAAGATCAGCCGGGATATATGCCGGGAATCGATCAGGAGCATAACGGTGTTATTGTTCATGGTGCAAAACTTTTGTATGCTTATGCGGAAGCTACAGTCCCGAAGATAACGCTTGTGGTAAGAAAGGCCTACGGAGGAGCTTATGATGTTTTAGGTTCAAAACATCTGAGAGCTGATATCAATTTAGCATATCCAACAGCTGAAATCGCTGTTATGGGTCCTGATGGAGCCGTTAATATATTGAAAAGACGGGAACTGCAGGCATCAAAAGATCCCGATGCTTTGAAGGCTAAGCTGGTAGCAGAGTACCGCGACCAATTTGCCAATCCGTTTATTGCCGCTTCATTAGGCTACATTGATGAGATAATAGATCCGGCAGATACAAGGCTGAAGATAATTTCATCCATTAATCTTCTGAAGAATAAGCGACAGACTCTTCCGCCTAAAAAACATGGCAATATACCGCTGTAGGATTATACAATGAAAATAAAAAAAATTCTTATAGCAAACAGAAGCGAAATTGCAATCAGAATTGCAAGAGCGTGCAGGGAGATGGGCATAAAAACGGTTGCGGTTTATTCTGAAATTGACAGAAACAGCCTTCATACCCGATATATGGATGAAGCATACTATATAGGAAAATCTCCGGCCTCGGAAAGCTACCTGAAAATTGATAAAATTATTGATGCCGCTTTGAAATCGGGAGCCGATGCCATACACCCGGGTTATGGATTTTTGGCTGAGAATTCGGAATTTGTCAAAGAATGCGAAAAAAACGGTATAATTTTTATCGGGCCTTCCCGCGATTCAATCTATCTGCTTGGAAATAAAACAAGAGCAAGAACAAAAATGAAAAGCTCAGGTGTGCCTATTGTTCCTGGAACAACAGAACCGGTAAGAAACTACAATCTACTTGAACGGGAAGCTGAAAAGATAGGATATCCCATTATGCTTAAAGCTGCAGCGGGCGGAGGGGGCAAAGGAATCAGACTGGTAAAAAACGGGAATGAACTGAAATCTGCGTTTGAAATTGCTTCATCCGAGGCAAAAGCCGCATTCGGCGACGATACCATTTATATCGAAAAAGCAATTATCAATCCAAGACATATTGAAGTTCAGATAGCTCGCGATAACCATGGAAACAGCTTATGGTTCCCCGAAAGAGAATGTTCTATTCAAAGACGTCACCAAAAAGTTTTGGAAGAATCTCCATCGGCTGCAATAGATAGCCGCTTACGAGAAAAAATCGGCAGAACGGCCGTCAAAGCCGCTGATGCAGCCGGATATAACTCGGTAGGAACCGTTGAATTTCTGCTTGACGAAAAGTATAACTTCTATTTTCTTGAGGTAAATACGCGGCTTCAGGTTGAGCATCCGGTAACTGAAATGGTAACAGGTATTGATCTTGTAAAATTACAAATTGAGATTGCCGAAGACAAACCTATTGAGCTGACTCAAGATAACATAAAATTGAATGGTCATGCTATTGAATGCAGAATATACGCCGAAGACCCTGAGAAAAGTTTTAGGCCGTCACCGGGAAAAGTTATCGGTCTGAGAGTTCCGGGAGGAATCGGTATAAGAAACGATAATGGTATTTACGAAGGAGCGGTAATTCCATTATTCTATGATCCTATCATAGGAAAACTAATAGCATGGGGTGACAGTCGAACTCAAGCTATAGAAAGAATGAGACGCGCGCTGTCGGAATATCTTGTGAAAGGTATAAAAACCACTATATCATTTCATCATAAGATACTCAACGATCAATCGTTTATTGACGGCAGTATATCTACGGAATTTGTTGAAAATCTGCTGAAAACGGAAACTGAACCGGATGAACAGCTTTCTGAAATTGCCGTTATTGCAGCTGCTATATTATCGGAAATTAACAAATCTCATATTGTAACCGGCGACAATAACAACAGACAAACAGGCAGCTCCAACTGGAAAAACTTCGGAATGAGAATGGGACTATGTCAGCAATGTCTATAGCCAAAGCAATAAAAAAGGCACCTCTATCACATAATTTATGGACTATCATATTGAGCTGCAATTTACGCCTTATCGGCGAACTTGGACTCTCAATTTGAAACACATTGAATTAATAGAGGTACTTATAAGTAATTTCATTTGAGGTATTCATGTATTATGTAGGTCTAAAAGAAAGAGAAAATAAAGTAGAGATTAACGGCAGGCGCGGTTCAATATTTGATGTCAAAATAGATGGAAAGCTGCGTCAGGTTGATTTCGTAAAGGCTGAAAATTCGTATTCACTTATCATAGATGGCAAGTCGTACGAAATTGATTGCGAGAAATCTAAAAACGGGTACGACATCTGGATGGGCGGGAACTATTTTCAGGTATCGGTTTTGAGTGAAGCTCAAAAGCGCATACAATTGTCTAAAAAAGGGAAAAAGTCAGGCGGTCCTCAAATAATAGAAACGGAAATGCCCGGGAAAATCGTTTTAGTGAAAAAAATTAAAGGTGAAACCGTAAAAAAAGGTGAAACCGTAGTAGTGCTTGAAGCAATGAAAATGCAGAATGAAATTTTGAGTCCCAAAGATGGAACTATTGAAGAGATGTATGTAAAAGACACCCAAACAGTAGAAGCATCCGACAAACTTTTCAAGATCAAATAGATTCGTATGGAAACAAAGCAAAATTGGGAAAAAGAATCCGTTGAACCTGTTTTAAAAAAGGTGGGTGAAAGAAGAGACAGATTTTCTACAACGTCGGATATTGAAGTTGAGCGACTTTATACGCCCTCACCAATCAGCGAAGATTATTTAGAAAATCTTGGTTTTCCAGGAACTTTTCCTTTTACAAGAGGAATTTATCCAACAGGTTATCGATCAAGATTCTGGACAATGCGTCAATATGCCGGATTTGGCGATGCAGAAAGTTCCAATAAACGATATCGATATTTGCTTTCTCAAGGACAAACCGGACTTTCAATAGCATTTGATCTTCCAACACAGATTGGATACGATTCAGATGATTCCCATTCAGAAGGAGAAGTAGGAAAAGTAGGAGTGGCGATAGATTCTCTGAACGATATGGAAATTCTTTTTGATAGTATTGATCTGGAAAAGGTAAGCACATCAATGACTATCAATTCGACAGCGGCTATTCTTCTTGCAATGTATATTGCCTTAGCAAAAAAAAGAGGAAATGACCTGTCAAAAATATCCGGTACCATACAAAATGATATTCTAAAAGAATATATTGCTCGTGGAACATATATTTATCCGCCCTCCCCTTCTATGCGGATTATAAGAGACATATTTTCGTTCTGTTCGGAAAATGTACCGAAATGGAACACAATAAGCGTGAGCGGATACCACATAAGAGAGGCCGGATCAACGGCAGCACAAGAAGTTGCATTCACGCTTGCCGATGGTATAAGTTACGTTGAAACTGCAATAAAGTCGGGACTTGATGTCGATAAATTTGCACCCAGAATATCGTTTTTCTTTGGTGCTCATAATGATTTATTTGAGGAAGCGGCAAAATTCAGAGCGGCAAGAAGACTATGGGCAAGAATCACAAAAACACGTTTTGCTCCCAAAAATCCGAGATCTATGATGCTGAGATTTCATACTCAGACTTGCGGATCGACCCTCACGGCTCAGCAGCCCGTCAACAATATCATCAGAGTTACAATTCAGGCACTTTCGGCTGTGCTCGGAGGCACGCAATCGCTTCATACAAATTCGTTCGATGAAGCACTGGCTCTTCCTACGGAAGATTCGGCAAGAACGGCCCTGAGAACTCAGCAGGTCATAGCTTACGAGAGTAAAATTGCCGACACATTAGATCCGCTTGCAGGCTCTTATTATGTTGAATCACTTACAAATCGAATGGAAAAAAAGGCATCCGATTATATTGATAAAATAGATAATATGGGTGGCATGGTCAAAGCTATTGAAAACGGATTCCCTCAACGAGAAATACAAAATGCAAGTTATGAATATCAAAAAAAGATTGAATCTCTTGATGAAGTTATCGTAGGAGTGAATAAATTTAAAATAGATGAAAAAAAACCGACAGGACTACTTAAGATTGATGAAAGTCTGGCAAAAAAACAGATAGAAAAATTGGATAATCTCAGAAAGATTCGCGATAATCGAAAGATTGAACATGATATTAAAATGATAAAAGAAGCCGCAAAAGATGAAACCAAAAATCTGATACCGCCAATTATTGAAGCAGTGTCGGATTACATGACAATTGGTGAAATCTCAAATACGCTTCGCGATATTTTCGGAGAGTATCAGGAGCAGGTGGTAATTTGATAGATCATATTGGTATAGCAGTTAAATCTTTGGACAGCGCAGTAAAGATATGGGAGGCAATATTAGGCATCAAGGCAAATGTTATAAGCGAGGTTAAAAGCCAAGCCGTTAAAGTTGCCTTCTTTGGAACAAAAAATGGAAAAATTGAACTTTTAGAGCCTACAAAAAACGATAGTACTATAAGAAAATTTTTAGACAAGAAAGGAGAAGGCGTTCATCATATTGCAATCAAAACAAAAAATCTCGATTCTTTAATAGACAAACTGCGAAAAGACGATCAGAAGATTGCAGAGCCGTTTGTAGGCGCAGAAGGGGCACGTGTGACATTTATTCATCCAAAATATTCCAATGGCGTGCTTGTTGAGCTTGTGGAGACAAAATGAGAAAACTAAGAATTATAGTAGCAAAGGCAGGTCTGGACGGACATGACAGGGGCGCAAAAGTCGTAAGCAGAGCATTGAGAGATGCCGGTTTTGAAGTAATCTATACCGGACTCAGGCAATCTCCCGAACAAATAGTCTCTACTGCGATAGATGAGGGAGCCGATTTCATAGGAATATCTATTCTTTCCGGCGCCCACATGATTGTAGCGGAAAAAATAATCCGAATTCTAAAAAAACGCAATGCCGCTGATATTCCGGTATTTATGGGTGGAATAATACCGGATTCAGATATCCCTGATTTAAAAAAAATTGGAATAAAAGCAGTGTTCGGTCCGGGAACCCCCACATCAAAAACAATAACTTATCTAAAAAACTATCACGAAAATGACAACAGTTGAAAACAGCAGGAGACAGCTTGCCCAACTCATACGAAAAATTGAAGAAGGTGAAGAGTTCTCCTACTATACAAAAAGAATCCTTTCTCGAACAATTGGAATAACCGGTTCGGGAGGAGTTGGAAAATCAACTTTAATTACCAGGCTCATACAACATTATCGCGAAAAAAGGAAAAAGGTGGCGGTTGTTGCAACAGATCCGTCATCACCGTTTTCAGGCGGGGCGCTCCTTGGCGACAGAATAAGGATGCAGCGCTTTGCAACAGATCCCAATGTATTCATAAAGAGCGTAGCATCAAGAGGGAAACAGGGGGGAATCGCTCTTTCAACCGGAGCAATTGCTTCAGCACTATCGGAATCGAAATATGATCCAATAATTATAGAAACTCTTGGAATAGGTCAGGATGAAATCGATGTATCAAAATTAGTAGATACATCAATAGTTATGTTTTCTCCGAGAACGGGTGATCAGATACAGGCGATGAAAGCCGGCATTATGGAAATCGGGGATATTTTTGTTGTAAATAAGGCAGATATGCCTGCCGCCGATGCTATGGCAGCTCAACTGACAAAAGAGATATCCGAATCAGGAAGAAGAGTAGAGATTATAAAAACGATTGCCACAACAGGCGAAGGTATAGACAAACTTTTAGAAGCAATAGAAAAACATCAAAAACTTATTGATGCAGTCGGAAAGAAAAAAGAGAGTGCGGTCTATCAAATTGAATCAATATTGAGAGACAAAATATATTGCTATATAAAAGAATCTTTGCAGAAAAAAAATTACTGGGACAAAGCAATCAAAGATATTATAAATGGTGAAAGCATAGCTGAGATTATCAAACAGCTGGTATGAAACAAAAAAGCATTAAATTTTTTAATGCTCTGGCTGTCCCAATCCTTGTTGGCGCCATCGGCGGATATTCCGCCATATTTTTCAGAGAACTGATAAAATTAAACGAATCACTATTTTCGACTTTATTCAATACCGGTCAAAACAGCTATATTTATATAATATTGCTGCCGCTGATTCTTGTTTTCTCCAGGATAGTCTCAAAAAATTTCCTGAAAGACACAAGCAACACAACAATAAATTCCGTTGCAAGAAATATTGCCATCAAAAAAGGAGATTTTGATTATAAAAAAGGAATAATTGCCGTAATTTTAACCTCCATACATGTGGGAGCCGGAATACCTGTAGGCAGAGAAGGTCCAATCGCAAAATTAGGCAGCTCTATCTCTTCACTTTTTTCAAAAATGATACCATTCACGGCAAGCAACGTCCCCTTGTATGCAACTTGCGGCGTTTCATCTGCTATTGCAGCAACGTTCAATGCTCCTATTGCAGGAATCGTTTTCGGAATTGAAATTATTCTTGGAAAAATTAGTATTGACACTTTGACACCGGTAACAATCTCTGTAATAACCGGAACGCTGATTTCCCGATTTTATCTTGGCAATTATCCAACCGTTGCGGTTCCTCATCTTGCGTTCAGCTTTCATCTTTTATATTTCGCCCTGTTTAGCTCAATAATCTTTGCCTTATATGTCCTGGTATTTAAAAAACTTGCCGCATCTGTTGGTATGCTGGAGAAAAAGTTAAATATCAATCCTTATCTCTTTATCGCCATTATCGGTCTGATTGTAGGAGTTTTAATAGCTGTTATGCCTGAAATTAAAGGCATTGGATATGGCGAAATCGAAACTATTTTTTCTCAAAAGCAAAACCTGATTCATGCCCTTGTTCTTTCTGCAGCAAAGCTGGTTGCAACAGCACTTATTTTGGGATCTAATATTTTTGGCGGAGTTTTTGCTCCTTCGATATTTATCGGAGGTTTTTCAGGCTACTTTATAGGCGGCATTGCAAATATCGCAGATCCAAGAGCAATTGCACTTATAGGTGCCGCTTCCGTAACAGCAGGAATTGCCAATGCTCCGCTTCGTTCGGCCCTGATTATTATGGAACTGTCACAAAGCTATCAACTAATAGTGCCGATACTTATCGGTTCAGTATTGACAAATTATATAGCCACACTTTTTTACAGCGATTCTTCATCATACAGAGCGATGTTATCAAAAGGATTCGATGTATCGGATACGGAGTTGCTGAAGATTTTGAACAAGATTAAAGCTGAGGAATTAATTGAGCCCACTCCTATGTTTAGAAAAGAACACACCATCTTTGAGTTAAAAGACATAATAGAAAAAAGCGAAGCTAAGTATTTTCCGGTTTTGGAAGAAAATAAATTAATTGGAATTGTATCATTGAGAGATATCAGAATGTCGCGAAAAATCGGTGATAGCAGAATAGAAAAGATTATGACTAAAAAACCAAGATCGTTGAAGGAAAATAGCAGCGGGTCGGATATTATAAACTATACCTCAAAAATGGATGTTGATCTTGCACCTGTTGTTGATTCGGAAGAAAATTTTGTTGGAATGTTTAATGTTAATAAATTTTTTAGGAAAATAAGCATCGAATATGCTTGTAAAACCAAATACAAAAAATAGCGCGCGGCAAACCGCTCCGTTCATAACAACGACAGAATACAACAACCTATAACAAATTCCCAACTTTTTATGAGGTTTTCTATAGGGCAGCTCTATTAATTCTAAGCGTTTCAGATTGAATCTCATATTAAAAATTTCCAGATTTGCAATCTACTTATAACATTTTCATATGTATACGTGGAATTGCCACAGGGGACGAACAAATTCAAAATCTTATCCTTTCTTGCTTAAGTTAAATTATATTTAGTACGAAATCCTTCACTATTTCCTTTGAGAGTATCGCATATTATTAACATAATCTTAACAATTTCTTTATCAGAAATAAACAATAACGATATATTATTCTATCAAATGGTACAGTATTTAAAAAATAAAAATAGCGGAACCTGTACAATTAAAACTAAGAACTTAAAGCTTGATTACAAAAAACAGAAAGTGTTACAAGATATTAATATAAAGGAGGAAATTACTATGAGAAAATTTTTAAATGGAGGTATGTTATGGTGAAACGCTTAAAAATTGCAGCATTAATTTGCTTGCTGGTGGTTGGTTTTTTTAGTTCTGCGTTTGCAGCCAAAAAAACAGACCTAACAATGTATTATCCGGTAGCAGTAGGCGGTCCGATACCCAAGATAATAAATTCTATGGTTGCTGATTTTGAAAAAGAGAATCCTGATATTAGAATTCATGCTATCTATGCGGGCGATTATACAGATGCCAAAATTAAAGCATTGGCTGCTCTTAAATCCGGTGAACCGCCTCAACTGGCCGTGCTGCTTTCGGTTAATCTTTATGATTTAATTGAACAAAATGCAATTATTCCTATTTCCAATATTGCCAAAAGTAAGAAGGACCGAAAATGGCTCAATTCATTTTTCCCGGTTTTAATGGAAAATGCCACAGTATTTGGAAAAGTTTGGTCAGTTCCTTTCCAGAGATCAACCATTTTAATGTATTACAATAAAAATGCTTTCAGAAAAGCCGGTCTTGATCCCGGAAATCCACCGCAAACATGGAGTGAGCTGGTTGCAGAAGGTAAAAAATTAACAACGAAGAATCAATGGGGATTAATGATTCCTTCTTCAGGATATCCTTACTGGCTGTTTCAAGCTTTAGCAAAAGAAAATGGTGAAGTGTTGATGAGCAAAGACGGCAAAAAAACATTTTTCGATAAAAATGGAGTAATAGAAGCATTGCAGTTTTGGTATGATCTTTCGCATCGCTATAAAATTATGCCAAAAGGTATAATTGATTGGGGAACATTAAGACAAAACTTTTTAGATGGAAAAACTGCTATAATGTTAACTTCCAGCGGCAACTTAACTCCTGTAAGAAAAAATGCAAAATTTGATTTTGGAGTAGCCATGCTTCCTGCAAAAAAGATGAGAGGAACTCCAACAGGTGGTGGAAATTTCTATATTTTCAGAAAAACCTCAAAAAAGCAGAGAGAGGCGGCATTGAAATTCATCAAGTTTATGACAAGTCCTGAAATGTCTGCTGTGTGGTCCGTAAAAACAGGATATATAGGTACTTCGGAGAAAGCCTATCAAACAAAAGAACTTAGAGATTATATTAAAAAGTTTCCGTATGCAAAAATAGCAAAAAATCAGCTCAAATACGCTACAGCTGAGTTATCTACCTATCAGGGAGCAAGAATAGTAAGAGATTTAAACAATGCCATTCAAGCGGCTCTAATAGGCAAAAAAACATCTAAAAAAGCGCTCAGCGATGCACAATCTGAGTCTGAGAGGATTTTAAAACCTTACAGGTAAAATCATGAAACGTTTATACGGTTGGATATTTGTGTTACCTGCATTTATATTACTTAGTGTATTTACATTTTATCCAATCATCGCTACATTAATAGATTCTTTTTATAGCGATAAAACTATTTTTAGACCCCGAGTTTTCTTGGGGTTTGAAAATTATCATCATTTACTTCATGATCCTGTATTTATAACTACACTGCTAAATAATTTTTTGTTTGCTTTAGGCACAGTTCCGGCATCAATTATCTTAGCTCTTATAATGGCTTTACTTGTGTCTCAACGAACTCCGGCAAAAGGGTTGATCAGGCTAACATACTTTACACCAACTATATTACCTATGATTGCGGTTGCCAACATTTGGTTATTTTTCTATACACCTCAGATTGGCTTGTTTAATAAAATCATTGGTCTGCTTGGATATACCGGAATAAATTGGCTGGGCAATCCTTCTACGGCACTGCCTTCCTTAATGATTTTAACTATATGGAAAGAAGCCGGATTTTTTATGATATTCTATTTGGCGGCTTTGCAATCCTTGCCTAAGGAGCTATATGAAGCAGCCGGAATAGAAGGAACTTCAAATTGGAGCTGTTTTTGGAAAATCACATTTCCATTGTTAATGCCTACAACTTTTTTTATAACTATTAATGCATTAATAGAGGCTTTCAGATTTGTTGATCCTATCTTTGTTCTCACGAAGGGTGGCCCTGACAATGCTACTAATTTATTATTGTATTACATCTACGAAACAGCCTTTTCGTTTCTTAATCATTCTTATGCTGCCACTCTAACTGTTGTGCTGGTTTTGATATTAGTAGTTCTATCAATAATTCAATTCGGTGTAATTGAAAAACGCATACATTACCAATAAACACTATGAAATTTATGCATTATCTTCAGGTAACGGCGACATGGCTATTGGCAATACTGTGGGCATTTCCATTACTTTATGCATTTTGGGCTGCATTTCATACAGGAAATCACTTTGATCTGTTCTCTTCTTTAACATTAGAAAACTTTAGAACAGCAATGAGTCAAGCGCCTTTTCTAAGGTATATGATCAATACGGTTATCTTAGTTACAATAACATTAGCGGCTCAACTGTTTTTGTGCACATTTGCTGCTTATGCATTCGCCAGAATTAACTTTTTCGGGAGAAATATTGTTTTTTTCTTAGTGCTTCTTCAATTAATGATTACCCCTGAAATTTTGATTATGAAAAACTATCAAATACTTTCCAATATAGGTCTAACAAATACTATTCTCGGTATAGGCCTTCCATATATGGCATCAGCCTTTGGCATTTTTTTATTGCGACAAGCTTTTAAAACTATTCCCAAAGAGTTGGAAGATGCGGCACGAATTGAGGGTTCTTCTACTTTGGGTATTTTGTGGAAAGTCTATATACCATTATCAAAACCAACATATTTAGCATACGCATTAGTATCGATTAGTTATCATTGGAACAATTTCTTATGGCCGCTTGTTGTTTCAAGCTCTAAAACCGTAAGACCAATAACAGTAGGTCTTGCCATTTTTGCATCGCCTGAAACCGGTGTAAATTGGTCTGTTATATCTGCTGCCACTATACTGTCAATCGCTCCATTGCTTGCAGTGTTTTTACTTTTTCAGAAACAATTTGTTAATTCATTTTTATATACGGGAATTAAATAGTTGACTATTTTTAGGAGGAATTATGAGACCACTGTACAGTAAACGTCTTCACAGTAATATCTGCTTTTTCATAGGCGAGGCAAACTTCTGCAGGATTAACCGGTTAATTCAAGGAAGTTTAACAAAGCATAGGGATAAGCAGATATTGCCCGCAGGGAAGCCAAATAACCGGCAATCTTTAAGAAATTACAATTTTCAAGCTAACCGGTTAGCCCAACAAATTTTAATTTTTAAATCTCGCAGGCTCTTCGGCTTCTGCGAAGGCGCTTATTGTGCAGGGGTCTCATTATGGGAAAGATAGAGCTTATCAATATTTCTAAATCGTTTGGCAATAAACAGGTAATATCAAATATAAATATTACTGTAGAGGAAGGCAGTTTTACAGTATTGCTGGGTTCTTCCGGATGCGGAAAAACAACCACTTTAAGAATGGTAAGCGGATTAGAAAAGCCGGATAGCGGAAAAATTATTATAGACGGAAAAGATGTTACCAATAAGGATTCTTCGAAGAGAGGTATATCTATGGTTTTTCAATCTTACGCTTTGTTTCCTCATTTGAATGTTAAGGATAATATACTCTTTGGATTAAGAGTTCGTAAAGTGAACAAACAAGAGCAAAAGATAAAACTTCAAAGAGTAGAAGAATTATTGGGATTAGATGGAATATTGAACTGCAAACCATCGCAATTGTCCGGTGGTCAAAAGCAGAGGGTTGCTTTAGCCAGAGCGCTTGTTGCAGAACATTCTATATGTTTGATGGATGAACCTTTATCCAACCTTGATGCAGAACTGCGCCATAAAATGAGGATAGAGATAAAATCTATACAAAAAAGATTGGGCATAACCGTATTATATGTAACTCACGATCAAATAGAAGCTATGAGCATGGCAGATCATATTATTTTATTAAACGATGGAAAAATCGAGCAGCAGGGAACGCATTATTCATTATATGATAGGCCGGAAACTATATTTGCTGCAAAATTTATCGGCACACCTCCAATGAATATTTTAGATAAAGACGAAATGACGCTGCTTAATGATGAAATAATGCTGTCTAACAAGAGTAATGATAAAATTTTACAGTTTAATTTCCTTGATATTGCTTCGGAAAATCAATGGTATATAGGTATTCGCCCGGAAGATATAGTTGTCAATAAAAGTCAGGAAGGAATAAAGGGAAAAATAGTATTTCAACATTATCTTGGTTCCGATACTATCCTTGGAATACAAATAAAAAGGAAAAATGAGCTCTTATCGGCGCGCATTCGAGACAAAAACATATACAACAACGGAGATATCGTATGGATAAACTGGCTTGAAGAAAATACACATATTTTTGATTCTAACGGAAAGAGAGAAAAAAAGTATAATCAAACAAGTCTAAACAAAGATAAAAAGTTTAAAAAAGCTTCTTAATAATCGATTTTCAGTAAAATTCAGATCTATCTTTATGAATAGCCGGTTTAACGCAAAAAAAAATTTTGAATTCATTACAAAACATAAGAAATATTTTATGCAGCATCAAATAATCACCTTTTCGCAATAAGAGATCCCGCCCAAAGTTGTCATAACGCACTTCCATGAGCTTTCTACAAATTAAGCGGTTGATGCAACTTTCACATCCGCCACTTCTCAAGAATCTCTCTGCAGCTTATTTTACCGGCCGCCTATCTGTACCGCCCGCAGAAACAGTAATGTCATTACCGGTATAAGTAAAAATATTTTAGAGATACTTCAGCTTTCATATTCTTTCTTTAATGGTACGGAGCAGGAATATGCATTTTCTTCATTTAAGTATTCATGAATTATACAATTAACTTGGTGCGGCGTTACGTGTGCAATTGAATAAGTGGATTGTTCATTCGAATTAAAAAATGTATCATCATCTTTTGGCAGCAACGCTATCTGATGATTTGTGCCTCTTGTAGAAGAATATCCTGTTTCGTTATATATACCGCAGATAGGTAAGTGCACATGTCCAAAGAATATGTGCTTGACATTTCTATATTGTTCGATAATTTCCCAAAATTTGTTCTTTGGTTCAAACCCGATGCTATCCATCTGTTTATGATATATCGTAAAAGGAGGATGATGCATAAACAAATAAACCGATGAGTTCTTGTGCGCTTTCAACTTTTTGTCCAACCATTCAAGACGATATTTGCAGAATCCACCATTATGCCAATCTCCAATCTTTGTATCTAAAAACAAAAACAGCGAATCATCTTTAGCTTGGCTGAACTGCACAAAAGTATCACACTTAAATTTATTGTCGAAAACCTCCAAGAATGCTCCCCTGTTGTCGTGATTGCCAATAATAAGATAATATGGAATAGTTATATAATTTAGCATTTTCTTTAAATCGTAGTATGTTGAAAGCTCTCCTTTATCAGATAGATCGCCGGTTATTACTACAAAATCTGCATCACTTTGATGTTTATTGATACTTTCTATGGCTCTTTGTAGTTTATAGGCCGGATCTGATCCGTATAGGCTTTTTCCGTTCGGTACCAAATGTAAATCGCTAAGTTGAATAAATTTCATTATAACTCCTATGTTTTTATTGCACAATTTGTTTAGCGGTGTTATAAAACTTTGTTAAATGCAGTGTAGCAAATCTTTATTAAGTTTATGTTAAGTATTTATTAAATTTATGTTAAATAATATTACCGTTGATCTATACCACAAATATGCGCATCAATTTCTCATGCCATAAATATAATCAAAAGCTGTGCATGGGAATAAAAAGTATATTCTCCGTTGCAATGGGATTAGATAAAAAAGATTATTTCACAAAATATCCGTATCTTCTCTTCTTATGCTTCATGTTCTCATAGAAATAACTTGTCTATCTAAAATCCACCAAAACTTCTTTTGTGAGCAGAGGAAATCAATGCAGTAAAAGACATATTATGAAATTTTAATCGCCTTACAACGGAACTTCCGCAAAAAAACGACAAAAAAGCCAGCACACTCCCCTTTTTTTTGAATACAAGTTTTTTTCATTTTTTATCAGCCATCAGACATCCAATCTAAAGTTTGCGTTAATTTATTGCGAATATAGTTATAAAATTGTACAGGTATAATTTCTTTGTATGTTTGAGTCAGCAGCAGATATTTTTTAAGTCGCCTCTCCTCCTCTTCCGGATTCCCCCCTTCTGTTAAATCAATGATATACTCCTCAATATTATCTATAATATTACGAAAGGGGAGATCGGGAATGAGTTCCACTGTAGATATTATTCTGCCGTTAATAAAACGATTATCCGATTTTAAATATTCATAATCATGATGGATTATGTAGTAAATCAATTGCGATATTCCTGATCCTGTATTCCGCTCATTTTCGCATTGGAAATGATAATTCAGGTAATCACCATGCCTGTGCAGTAAAGAAACATTGCCAAAGAAGGAAAGGCTGAATGGCAATTTCTGATCATAATACAACACCCATTGCCCATTATCTGTTGTTAATTGGTAAAAGTTACCTTCTTCCAGCAGCTGCGCTATGACTTTAGGCTTCTCTATGTTTCTAACTACCTGAACAGCATTGCATCTATCTGCTTGTTTTTTACCCAATATGCTTACTTTGATTTTTCGCCGATCGGCAGATATTCTTCCAATATTGCAAGCAAAATTTTGCTTGGCAACTTGCCAACATATAAAATTGCCAAAGGTATTTTCATTCTGTCTCACTTTCTGCTGCTTCCATCCTCTCGATCCAGCTAATCTTATCAAAATCGATATCTGATGAAAGGAGGTATTTAAGATTAAACCTTTGCATGGTTTCTAAAATCATGGCATCGTTTCCAAAAAGTCCATACATTTCCATTACGGCTGGAAGCTTTTTCAGAGCGGAATAATTTATCTCTTTAATATCCGGTTTCAAGATTCTGATAAACTCTATAACCTTTTTTATATCCTCTGCAAGCAGTTTTGTTTTCTCTTTATTCTTCCCTGGAAGCTGTAATATTTATCAACCAAAAAGTTTTTTCTGCATCTTTATAAGGCTCAAAGGCCTTTTGCCGTATCTGTTTATAGGCAGGCACATTTCCTGTTTCCTTGCTCAGGATATCGATAGCTTCAAGTAAGAAGTTTTAAAGGCATTTGCGAATGTAAGCTTTCTCAATCTTGCCTCCTAAGTAAAACGATTCATCTTATTTCTTAATCTTATTCTAAAAATTGGGACTGTCAATATTTAGACTGATATTGTTGATCGTCCAAACTTAGCGGCACGGCTTGTCCGAATTCACCGGAGCGTTTTGTCGAATATGCTCTTGCATTCGCTTGTGCAGCAACCGGTAAAACATCTTGAGGGCTTTCTTAACTGAAGACATTCTCGACTGACT
>JAADFJ010000028.1 GCA_013152955.1 Campylobacterota bacterium | reverse complement strand
TTTCCCTCTTCGCAAAAATCGGGAAAATAGATGAGCAGATCATCATTATAATGTCTCATACCTTTCGGATCCGTAAACACTATTTTTTTTATATTTTTTATTTCATGTTTCATATCTAAAAGTTTGTCAACCTGTTCCTGATCTTCCGCTACTACAACCGTTGAATCGGAACTGTTAATAATATAGCTGATCTCTTTCAATATTGAATCCTGATAGATTCCGACGCTGCCGCTTCCCACGGACTGACTTGCTATTTCCGCATAAATCCACTCAGGACGATTATCTCCGATAATTGCAACTTTATCATCTTTTTTAAATCCTATTGACAGAAGCCCAAGAGCAAAATTTTTTACATTTGCAAGATATTCCAACCAGCTAATATCGTTAAATATTCCGAATTCCTTCTCACGCAAGGCAATTTTATCAGGCCATTTTTCTGCATTTCTTATGAGCAAAGAGGGCAGGGTTTTGCATGTCATGCCACTTGTCCCTTCTCTTTGCCCCCTATGTAAGAATTGAGAACATCAGAATTATTTTGTATCTGTTCGGGTGTTCCGTCTGCTATTTTCTCTCCGAAATCAAGCGCCATAATGCGATCGGATATATCCATAACAACAGACATATCATGCTCAATTAATATAATGGTTTTGTCCATCTCTTCATTGATATCAAGAACAAACCGTGCCATATCTTCCCGTTCTTCTTCATTCATTCCGGCCATCGGTTCATCAAGCAGCATAATTTCAGGATCAACTGCCAACGCTCTTCCGAGTTCAACCCGTTTTTGCAAACCGTAAGGTAGTGTACCCACTGCCTTTTTTCTTACGGATTGGATTTCCAGCAGATCAATGATCTTTTCAACTTTAACTCTTGAGGTTATTTCTTCTCTTGATGTTCTTCCAACCCATATAATAGATGGTAGAATACCGTATTTAAGATGATTATGCCTGCCAAGCATAAGATTATCCAAAACGCTCATACCTTTGAAAAGTTCAAGATTTTGAAACGTTCTTCCTATGCCGAATTTCGCTATTTTGTCTGCAGACCAATTGGTAATATCTGTCTGCTTAAATACAATTTTACCTTTTTGAGGATGATATAAGCCGTTGATGCAGTTCAAAAGACTGCTTTTTCCGGCACCATTGGGACCGATAATCGAAAATATTTCTTTATCGTTAATCGAAAAGCTTATATCCTTTAATGCTTCTATGCCGCCAAAAGAAAGAAATAGGTCATGCACCTCAAGCTTTGCCAAAATTACCCCCAACTTTTTCACATAGTGAAATAAGTTTTTGTATATCAGAATACTCTACTCTTTTATACAATAAAATTATTAAATGTCAAGCATTCTGTTGACTGTGAAACCACTGCACAATAAGCTGTGAATTTGTTTACTATGCAGCGGTCTCATTATATATATTGTTCCATATATCATTTAATTTTCCGTCTGCCTTAAGTCTTTTTGTTCTCCTCTCTTATTTCTTAAACGATCGAAGAACAAGAAAAAAGTTGCCATCACTCAAAATACGATAGAAAGTAACTGTTGTTTTTTAATGCAAGATTTTGATAAAAATTAGAAATAACCGCAGACAAGATATCTGTGACACTGCAGAACTCAAGATTCCGTTTAGCATTCACGCTTTTTCGCTTTGCAAACAATAAATTTGGAGCGAAAGATCAACTGTTAAATTGGTCTAAACAATTTATTGATCTATTGAGATACAAGAATATTTCTATCAGATTGCACACAGCTCTGCAATCTTGAAAATCAGCCCATCCGCGTTGCTGTTTATTGAGTGCGAAGTATATGCGAAGTATAAGTTCGGACTCTCAAACCTGACGCATAGAATTAGTTTCAGAGGTGCTTGTCAGTGTAAAGTTTGTGAACCATCCATGTAAAGTATGCATATTTCTTCGATGCCTCGTCGAAAGCTTTAACCACAATACGGTTGCGAAAATAGGTTATGCTGCCTGTTTTTGCATAGGCTATGCCGCTCTTTTTATCATAAACCGTATTCAGCCATCCATGTTCGGATATGTAGATTTGAGCAGTTGAATAATAGTTGGGACGAGCGATGGTAATCCTGATGATATCTCCGCCGGCAATTTTCTCTTTTGGAAAATAAGCAGAAAGATGAAGCGGTTTAATGGAAAGTTTTTTTACAAACTCTTTCATGTCAAAGCTGCTGCCCGTCATTGCAATTCTCGGAATCCTGTACGGATCAGTACGATCATCAACCGCACCTACATCCTGACTGAAGGCGCAGCTGAACCCGAAATGCTTAACATTCTTAATGACATTTATGTTATAATATCCATAGGGATAGGCAAACAGCTCTGCCCGGACTCCTGTTAATTTCTTAATACTGTTTTGAGCCGCCGTGATATCCCTGTCAATCTGTTTACCACTCAGCCTGTCAAGTTCGGCATGATCTGTGGTATGGTTTCCTATATCGAAAAGCGGATCTGAAACGATTCGGTTAATCTGATTCCAGTTAAGAAAAGCCGGCCAATGATATGCATTTGTATAGAGAAAAATTGTCGCCGGAAATTTATACTTTTGTAAAATTTTTATGGCCTTTACGGTAGATTTATAGCCATCATCTATTGAAATCGCAACGGTTTTGTCCGGTATATTTACGTGATTTTTTATTAGATCACAAAGCGCGGAAAGCTTTACAACATTATAATGTCCGATTTTTAGATAATTCATCTCACTGGTAAATGTTTTTATAGGTGTGTTTGTTGAAGGCGAATTTGGATTACCGAATTTATGATAAAGCAGAATAACCGCAGAGCCTGCAAAAGCGGTTTCGGCATAGAAAATTATAACAAAAACTAAAATAAGGTTATGTCGAATGGTTCTTATCAAATCTTTCAAAATTGTTTCGACCTATTATATTCTTTACAGTTCTTATATAGTCATTTCTTTTTATGGAATAATAGATAAGTTTGTCGGCAAAAATATATGGATTATCATTAGGATACATCGCACTTCTTGTTTTTCTCAGCTCTTTGTATGCCCATCCTGTATTAAAATTAATAATATAGCTTCTTATAGAGCTTTCAAGATTTTTGTAGGCGACAACTCTGAACTCCTGTCCGCAGTCGGAACAACCTCTCGGTTTCATTCCTCTGGAACTGTATGTTCTTATACCAAAAAGGTTATTGCCCTTTATAGTAAAGCGTGATGCGCCCCAGTTTGATTCTATGGCGGCTTGTGCAAGAATAAGACTGATTGGAACGCTTCCGGTTCTTACCCAGAGTTTATTGATCTTCTGCCTTAAACTGCCGCTTTTGATTTTATAACGGTAAAACATACGGTTCAGTTTTTCTTTCTCACTACTGCTTATAGCAGCATTTCTGCGAATTTTGTTTCTCATATCAATAACATATTGATGTTCGGTATCAAACTGCTTCTTAACAACAACCGCCAAAGGCAATATTGCTGCAATGAAAACTCTTTTTCTGTAGCCGGCCGCTATCTTTGAAAAGTCGCTCGGCAATCGTTTTATTATCGGAGTATTCCTGTATGTAAACCATTTCGATCTGTTCCCCAATAATTTAACGAGATCAGATGTTGTTTTTGGAGATTCAATCTTTTGCGCCGTAGTTTCGATTTTGCTTATGCCGTTGCCGGTGACAGCTGTTTTTGATACTTGAGGGGCAATCTCCAAACCTATGATCTCAATATGTACGGCAGCAAACAGAATTAAAAACAAAGGAACGAAAAAACGCATTATAATCATCATGACTCTGGAACAATAGGAGTATATTCCAAAATGTCAAGTTTATTCGCTTAATGTCTTAATTTTACAGCTTATAAGCCGTTTTTCGATATACTTTTGCAACCTTATTCCTGTTTTATCGGTGTTAAATGTCAAAAAAGATTTTTTAAGTCATTGCCTGCAGCTTTTTTACGGCATCAAGGCATGGTATCCTTGAACCGATTTCACAAGAATATTTCACAAGAATATAGATAAAGTTATAATCTTCATTATATTCTTCAACATCCTTCTTGCATTTTAACCTTTATATGCTGCATCTGCTTTGCCGGTCACTCCGTTATGCCTTTTGAATTCTGCTGTTTTCATATAATTTTGCAGCAAGGTAAATATTGATACAAACAACAGCTTACCTGAAATGCTTGACATCCGTTATCAAAAGATTACATTTGATAAAATTCAGGAGGTGTTTTATGGATAAATACAGATGCACGGTTTGCGATTATGTATACGATCCGAAAGTCGGAGATCCGGATAATGACATCGACCCGGGGACATCATTTGATGATCTGCCCGATGATTGGGTATGCCCGGATTGCGGAGCGGAAAAGGAGCTTTTTGAAAATATGCGAACCAAAGAAATGTACGAGTAGAGGCTAATATATGAACAGAGAGGGAAAGAGGCCTTTGCAGGTTGCCGACAACAGCTGGTGGCTTGCGACTCTCGATCCTGATTTAAGAATTTTTGATGTAATTATGCGCACTGAATCAGGTACAACGTACAATTCATATCTGGTCAGGGGCAGCAAGAAAACGGCAATAATTGATACGGTAAAAGAGCCGTTCAAAGATTTGTTCTGGAAAAACCTGTGCAGCCTCGTTGACCCGGCTGAAGTTGATTATGTGGTAGTAAATCATAATGAGTCTGATCATTCAGGTGCTTTGCCGCTTATACTTGATAAACTGCCGAATGCAAAACTGATAGTTTCGCCAGCGGGGAAGAGTTTTCTGCAGAATATCTTGAACAGGAAAATCGACCCGATACTGGCTTCTGACGATATGGAGATAGATCTGGGCGGGAAAACGCTTAAGTTTGCGATCACCCCCTTTCTTCACTGGCCGGACACCATGTGCACCTACGTACCCGAAGATAAACTGCTATATTCATGCGACATTTTCGCATCTCACTACTGCGATGAACGAATGTTCAATGATCTGACGAATGATTTTGCAAGACCGTTTCATTACTATTTCAATATAATCATGAGACCTTACAAGGAATATGTACTGAAAGCCCTTAAAAAGCTTGATCGATTCGATATTGATGTTATATGCCCAAGCCATGGCCCCATATTAAGAGAAGATGCCGGATCGTATATGGAACGCTACAGAGAGTGGAGTCAACCCGATGCAAAGAAAAAGGGCAAGCTTATGCTGGTTGCATACACTACGGCTTACGGCAATACTGCAAATCTCGCAAAAGCATTCGGCAGAGGGGTTCAGGAGTCAGGCGTGCGTGTCGCAATGATGGACATAGGAAATCTTTCAGAAATGGAGCTTTCATCTGTAGTTGATGTTGCAGAACGCGCAGACGGAATTGCTATAGGAACTCCGACAATAAATGGTGATGCCCCCGAACCGATATGGAAATTTTTGGCGAGCACCGCTACCATAAAACGAAAGGGAAAGTTTGGATTCACATTCGGTTCTTACGGCTGGAGCGGAGAGGCTCCGGTTGCAATCGCCAGACATATGAAAAGTCTGAGAATGAGAGTGCCGCATGAACCTTTTAGAATAAAATTTCGTCCTACAGAGGAAGATTTTGCACAGATAAAGGAGCTTGGTCGGAATCTTGCCGCCGATCTGTAATAAAAAGGCTGCCGATTGACGACATTTTTTTTATCTGTTTTAAGCATAGCTTTAATAATTGCAGCAAGCGAACTTTTCAGTAATGCGGTTGAGTGGCTCGGAGACTCCTTTTCTCTTTCAAACTCAACTACAGGATCCCTGCTCGCGGCAACCGGAACTGCACTGCCGGAAACAATTATCCCTATTATAGCATTTTTATTGGGCAAATCCGTAAATCAGATAGGCATAGGAGCGATTTTGGGAGCCCCGTTTATGCTTGCAACACTAACCTGTTTTCTTATGGCATTAACAATAATCATCATGCGATTATTAAAAAAGAGAGAAAATCTGTATTTTGATATTCCAAAAAAGCCGATAATTCGCGATGTACTCTTTTTTATTCTAAATTACCTTATACTGTTTATAGCCTCATTTATTTTTAATAGCAGGCTGTTCCATGTTATAGCTGCGGTAATTTTGATTTTTTCATACATTATTTATGTAGTATTAAGTTTGAAGGACAAATCGGGTTCTCAGGGCGAATGTGAGGAGCTGTTTTTTACAAAAATAAACGGAACAAAAGAATCTGCCTTTTTTGCGTCACTGCAGTTGATTGTATCTCTGATTATACTTGTTGCCGGAGGCAGACTTTTTGTCGGACAGATTGAAAAACTGGGAGCAGGATGGGGTGCCTCTTTGTTTGTTATTTCGGTAATTATTGCTCCGTTTGCCACAGAACTGCCGGAAAAGTATAACTCATTCAGATGGCTGCTAAAGAAAAAGGACACCCTTGCATTGACAAATATAACCGGAGCGATGGTATTTCAATCTGTAATTCCGGTCGCAATAGGGCTCACTGCAACGCAATGGATTTTAGGAAACGCAACTCTTGAGATTATTCTGACTCCGATAATATCATCCTTGCTTATTCTTGTTTCATTGCTGATAACTAAGCGTCTTTCAGCGCCGCTTCTTTTCGCTTTTGGGGCTGGATATTTATTCAATATTTATATCCTTATTTCAAACATAACATAATGAGACCGCTGTATAGTAAACAGATCCGCAGAAGGCTAAGATTGGGTGAAATTTAGAAATTAAAATTTGAGGTATTAACCGGTTAGTTTGAGAATTTTAATTTCCTGAAGATTGCCCGATATTAGCCTTCCCTGCGGGCTTTATGAAGTTTCCCATATACTTCGTTAAACTTCTTTGAACTAACCCGTTAGTCCTTCAGAAGTTTGCCTTGTCTATAGAAAACTTCATAAAAAAGCTGTGAATTTGTTTACTGTGCAGTGGTCTCATAATGAGATCGCAGAATAAGGAGTTTTTTAGATTTTTTAATGTAGTTAAGAAAAAAACAGTTTCTCTTTTTACTGAAATTTATGCTTGGTACGCAAAGTCAGTTT
>JAADFJ010000027.1 GCA_013152955.1 Campylobacterota bacterium | reverse complement strand
AAAAAAAAGCTGAGATTTAAGGAGAATTTATGAAAAAGTTGATTATCATTGCTTCGGTCTTTTATCTTTTTTTAATATTATCATCAGCCTCATCCGCCCTCTCTCTTCCTATACAGATAAATGGTAAAATCGTGAACGCTCACAATGCACCGATAGGAAGTGTCGAAATAGGTGCTTTTTTAGACGGAAAGAAAATTGCGGAAACGACAAGTACCGACTCCGGTTTTTATGAGATGAGAATTGATAATCTTCCTGCATTGCCGTCATCTATAAAACTTTCGTTTTACAAAGCAAGCTACAAAAAACAGAGTATCAGCATAGATAAATTCTACAATGAAGGCAATCTCTACAGTGCATTTAAAAATACATCTCTTGCCAGAACAGCCGGTCCGGCCTTCTGGATTGCCCTTGCAATATTGATTATAATGTATGTACTCATAACCTTTGAAATATTTCACAGAACTCTGGCGGCAACAATTGGCGCGGTACTGGCTCTTTTTCTTTCATATACTCTGGGTACACTCAACCCCAATTATTTCATTATCTCCTTTGATGAGGCGATGAAAGCGATAGACCTGAATGTTATTTTCCTTTTAATGGGAATGATGATTATAGTAGGCATAATGAAAAAGACCGGGGTTTTTCAGTGGTTGACATACATTTCGTACAAAATGTCCAAAGGTAAAGTTTTTCGCCTCGCCGCGATTCTTATGATTGTCACAGCCATTACCAGTGCATTTTTGGATAATGTAACAACTATGCTGCTCTTGACTCCTGTCTCTATTGAAATTGCTCTTGTTCTGAAAATCAATCCTTTTAGTCTGCTTATTCCTGAGGTTATGGCATCAAATGCAGGAGGAACCGCAACCCTGATTGGTGATCCTCCAAATATATTGATAGGCTCGTATGCTCACCTTACATTCAATCAATTCCTGATAAATCTGACACCTGTTATAATAATAATAACTATAGCGACTATTTTGATTATGAAGCTGGTTTACGGCAAAGAATATAAAAAGGCAGCAATTGGAAATGTAGATGAACTTCTGATAAAATTAAAAAGAGAATACAAAATAACAGATATGAAACTGTTGAAAAAATCGTTGTGGGTTTTGGGATTTGTAATTCTGCTTTTTATCACTCATGGCGCTCTTCATATGGAACCGTCAATCGCCGCTCTGCTTGGAGCCACAATACTTCTGGTCATCTCGGGTGCCGATGTTGTGGAAATTCTGGAGAAGGAAGTAGAATGGCCGACGCTTATCTTTTTTATGATGCTGTTTATCGTTGTTGGAGCAGCAGAGCAAACCGGCATCATTCAACTGCTGGCAGATATGGTAAAACAGCTTGCCGGAACAAGCAGAGTGGCAGCAATAATACTAATTATATGGGTATCGGCATTTGCTTCGGCAATCATAGATAATATTCCTTTTACTGCGACAATGCTTCCTGTGGTGGCGTATTTGGCAGAAACAATTCCAGGTGCAAATGGTGCTGTCTTATGGTGGGCGCTCTCGCTGGGCGCATGCCTTGGTGGAAACGGAACACTGATTGGAGCAAGTGCGAACGTTGTGACTGCGGGTCTAGCAGAAAAGGCAGGATATCCGTTAAGATTCATCGAGTTTCTTAAAGTTGGTATGCCGGTTATGATAGTCAGCATCATTATTGCAACTATCTGGCTTTTAATAGGAGGATAATTTATGAACAGTCAAATCGTTATCTGTATCGTGAAAGGCGGAAAAATAGGTGAGAAAGCGGCAGAAAAGGCAATCGGAATTGCAAAAGAAAACTCTATGAAATTAATATTTTTATTCTCTTCAGACACCGACGATATACTTTCGGGTAATTTTGGTATCAGTTCCGATGGTACAACATCCAGAGGAATAGAGAATATCGGCAAAACGCTTATTGGCCAGTTTAAAGATAAAGCTAAAAATTCAGGAGTAAAATGCTCTTCAGAAATAGTGGGCGGAGATCTTCTCGACGAACTGAGAAAAATGATAGAACGCGATGATAAATCAATTCTTGTAGTGCCCAGGTTAGAAAGAGGGCCTATTGAAAAATTTCTAATCGGCAACAATATTGATGACTATGTGAACAAATTAAAAGAAGAGTTCCCTTTACTTAAAATACACATAGTGGATGGATAAACAGCTTATATCGGCACTTGCTCCAAAAAACCTTGATGAATTACTGGGACAGGAACATATTTTAGGGCGGGATAGGCCGCTTTTCCGTCTGATTGAATCTGGCAGCATCCCTTCTGTTGTTATAACGGGACCGTCCGGAGTCGGAAAAACAAGTTTTGCAAGGATTATTGCATACAAATTCAGCCTTCCGTTTGCCGATCTTAATGCCGCTACCGATTTTACAACGGATAAAATAAGAAAAACGCTCAGGATTGCCGAAGATGTTTATGATAAAGAAGGCAGACGTTCAATCGTTTTTATAGATGAAATCCACCGTGCAACCCGACCCAAATTAGAACTTTTTCTTGAAGAAATGGACAGAAATCTGATAGTAATTGGTGCATCCACGGAAAATCCATTTTATTCTCTTGCTCCTGCTTTCCGCTCAAGAAGTATGCTGATAAAATTTGTTAAACTCAATAAGGATGCTATGCTCAAACTTATAGACAAGGCTGAAAGATTTTTAAACAGTACTATTCTGCCTGATGCCAAAGATCTGCTTATAAGAATTTCCGGCGGAGATGCAAGAAGACTTTTAAACAGGATAGATGCCGCTTGCGAAATTGCCCTTGCTTCTGAAATTACAATAGATGATATTGTTGTAGAAGAAACAGCCGACTATGACAAAAAGGAAGGACATTACGATACTATAAGCGCATTTATAAAAAGCGTAAGAGGAACGGATCCGGACAGCGCCCTTTTATGGCTTGCAAAGATGTTGAGAGGAGGAGAAGATCCTCTTTATATAGCCAGGCGTTTGATGATCTTATCGGTTGAAGATATAGCAATGGCAAACGCATTGGCATCGCCGGTTGCCGAATCCTGCTATGGCATCATTAAGGCGGTTGGAATGCCCGAAGCTGAGATTGCTTTAGCTTACGCAACTGTATTTCTTGCAACATCACCAAAATCAAACAGCTCATATAAAGCGTTGGGTAAAGCAAAGGCATTTATCAAGGCAGAAGGTACAGTTGAAGTTCCGGGCTCATTGCGGCAAAATCCGCCGAAAGGAGCCGAAAATTACCGTTATCCTCACAACTACCCGAGACATTATGTAAAAAACAGATATTCGCCGGTTAACATAAATTTTTACGAAGCATCGGAAGAGGGATACGAAGCAAGGATAAAGCGCTTTTTGAAGGAACTTAAAAAATGAACGAAAATCAATTCATCGATCTTCTGAGATCAAAGTTTGATCCGGCAATCGGGGATGATTGTTTTGTAATTGAGAGAGACAAGCATGACTTCCTTGTCACAACCGATCTTATGACGGAATCGGTTCATTTCGGCAAATGGATGGATCCTTATTCATTGGGTTGGAAAATTGCAGCCGTTAATATAAGCGACATTGCGGCAATGGGAGGAAAAACATTATTTCTTTTTTTAGATATTGCACTAAAAACACTTGATAAAAGATGGATTGATCGGTTTCTATCGGGACTTTCAGATATATGCGCTAAATTTGATCTGAAATTGAGCGGAGGAGATACAACAAGATCGACTGCAGCAACAGTTGCAATCACCGCTATCGGCACGGTGCCGCACAAAAAAGCGATCCTGAGAAGCGGGGCAAAAGCGGGAAATCTGCTCTGCATATCAGGTTTTACCGGTCTTGCAGCATACGGACTTGATATGCTGCAATCCGGCAAAAAAAGTAAATTTACAAAATTTCTACTTACTCCTGAACCGGAAACTGTACTTGCACTTAAATTACAGGAGTTTGATCTTGCAACAGCCATGATCGATCTGTCTGATGGAATCTATCAAGACGGTTCCAGATTAGCAAAAAGCTCCGGTTGCGGTATAATTATAGAAGCAGATAGACTGCTGGAGCGTCATCCGCTTGCGGGATCTGTATTTGATGATAAACTTATCGGCTATGTGTTGACAGGAGGAGAAGATTATAAGTTACTTTTTACAATTGACGGGAACAGAGAAAAAATGATTAGGAAAATAAAAGCTGTTGCCCCGGACATTCGTGTCATAGGTAAAATTACGGATAAGAGCGGAATCAGAATTTTATTCAAGCAAAGGCCGGTAGACATAACAAATCCCGGTTTCCTGCATTTCGGAGATTAATATGCTTATTTCACCCTCTCTTTTATCTGCAGACTTCTCTGATATAAAATCAGAAATCAGAAAGATAGAACTTGGAGGCGCCGACTTGATTCATATAGATATTATGGATGGCCATTTTGTCCCCAACCTGACTGTCGGACCTGATTTTGTAAGAGCTGTCAAAAAAACGGCTTCATTGCCGCTTGATCTGCATCTTATGGTAACTGATCCTGAGAAGTGGATAGTTCCGTTTTATGAAGCAGGAGCATCATATATAACGATTCATCAGGAAGCAACACCTCATCTTGATCGTATAATTGAAAAAGTTAATAGTCTCGGCATAAAATCCGGGTTATCTCTTTGCCCTGCTACAGCAGAAAAGACATTAGAGTATCTGCTTGAGAAAGTTGATATTGTTCTTGTAATGAGTGTTAATCCCGGATTTGGAGGACAAAGATTTATATCAAACCAAATAAAAAAGATTCGACGATTAGACAAAATTAGAAAAAAAGACCAACTTTCTTATATGATAGAGGTTGATGGAGGAGTTAACTGCAGCAATGCCGGAGAATTGAATTCTGCAGGCGTTGATATTTTAGTGGCAGGAAGTTTTATTTTTTCCAGTGACGATTATAAAGAGGCAATCGAAAGCCTCAGGGGTTAATATGCACGTTTTAATTATTGGAGCCGGTCGAGTAGGATCTGCTATTGCGGATTTAGCCGTAAAATCAAATTGTGATGTAACGATTGTCGATGCAAGTGAAGCAAAAATAAAAAGATTGAGTGATATATTAGATATAAATGGAATTACCGGCGATGGAACCTCATCGGAACTGCTATCTAAAATAAACTCGAAAACTATTGATATACTTGTAGTAGCTACACGCGACGATATAACCAACATCGCAGTAACAGCAGTAGCAAACACAACACTTGATATAAAAAAAAGGTTGATAAGACTGAAAAATCAGGAATTCTACCAAAATGAAGCGTTAATGAAACTGCTTCATATTAACAGAATTATCGACATTGATCAGGCTGTGGCCGATAGAATTATCGATCTGATAAAAATTGCCCCGGCAACCAGTGTATTGGAATTTTTCGACAAGAAAGCGGTTGTTATCGGAACCAGGGTAAAGAATAATAATCCTTATGCAATGAAAACCATCGAGGAAGTCAGTAATAAAAATTTCTCAATTCCATTATCTTATCATTCGGGCAATTATGAGATAACGACTCCGAAAAGTAAAATTGTTCCGGGAGATATCGTGTTGATAGCTACATCAACTGATAAGGTAGAAGAGATTTTTCACGACATGGCTGAGAATACAAAGCAGATAAGTGCTGTGTCTATTATCGGAGGCGGACGAAAAGGAAGATATATAGCAAAATATTGCATAGATAACGGAATTGATCTGAAAATTATAGATAATGATCCGGAAATGTGCAATGAGCTTTCTCTGGAATTTCCATCTGCTGTTGTTATGTTCGGCAGCGGTTCCGATATGCAGCTTATAAAAACTGAAGATGTTTTTTCTTGCGATCTGCTTATAACAACAACTAAAGATGATGAGATGAATATATTGCTATCGGTACTTGCCAAAAGGATGGGCGTAAAAAAATGTATCACAGTAACAGCAGCAGAAGAATACTCCTATATTGCCGAGCAGCTTGGGTTAGGATCTATTGTGGACCCAAAACTCTCCTCATCTGCTGCTATTCTTGATATGATAATGGACAGAAAAGCTGTTTCAGTATCCGTCCTAAAAGGCAGCAAAATCGGAATGATTGAGGAAACGGTCAAGAGCACATCACCTGTTATCAACCAGCTTATAGAAGATATAAAATTTCCATCCATGTGTAAGGTGGCATTACTGCTGCGCAGGGATACGGTTATTGTGCCTGATGACAAAGAGATACTTATTGAGGGTGACCGTCTTGTTCTTTTTGCACCATTTGGTAATTTGGCAAAAATTTCTAAATTATTTTAATGTTTTTAAATATCGGACTCATTCTTTCTATAATATCGGTATATCTGATGCTTCTTGGAGCACTGGAAACCGTTCCTCTCGCAGTATCGCTAATTTATCACGAATCTATTGCTGTGCTGGCCGAATCAATCGGTATTACACTCGGATCGGGCGCATTACTATATATAATAGCAAAAATTTTCAGGAACGAACAAAAGGAACTTCGCTATCGTGAGGGTTTTCTGGTTGTCACTCTTATCTGGTTAGTCTCTGCATTTTTCTATGGATTACCATTTACAATTTCCGGAGTTCTTCCAAATATTGTCGACTCATATTTTGAAGCGATGAGTGGTTTTACGACAACCGGAGCAACAGTTATTGACAATCTGTCAAATTTGTCCCACGGTCTGCTTTTTTTAAGAAGTTATACTCAGTGGCTTGGCGGAATGGGTATCATAGTTCTTGCTGTAGCAATATTTCCATTTTCAGGTGCCTCGGGAGTTCAGCTTTTTTCCGCAGAATCAAGCGGTATCACACTCACAAAGATTAAACCGCGCATAAAAGAGACCGCACTAAGCCTATGGATAATTTACTTCGTACTCACATTAGTCGAAATAGTATTGCTTATGCTTGGAGGAATGAATCCTTTTGATGCTGTTATAACTTCACTTTCGACACTTCCTACTGGAGGTTTTTCAAACTATAATAGTAATATAGGGCACTTCCACTCCTCTTATATACGACTTATTATAATATTTTTTATGATTTTGGGCGGAATGCAATTCACACTTCTTTATAATATTATAAAGAATCCAAAAGATGCAGTAAAAAAGAATTATCTAAAGGGTGAAACAAACGTATATCTGTTTATTATCATAGTTTCAAGCTTTTTAATTTTTGTTTCCAACAAGATAGATTTTTCATCATACAGCACTATCTTTCAGTCATATCTTGCCTCTCTGTTTACGACCGTATCGCAGATGACATCTACAGGTTTCACGGCATATAACTACGGCAGCTGGACAATATTCTCTCAGCTTCTGCTTGTATCAATAATGGTAATAGGGGCAATGGCAGGATCTACGGGCGGGGGTATAAAAGTTATAAGATTTATAGTAATATATAAGGCTATAAAAGTAGAACTTTACAAAATGATACATCCCAGCCTTGTTAAGGAGGTGAAGATTCCCGGATACGAAATGACTCAGGCGATTGTCAGAAATACGCTTGTTTTTTTTGGTATATACCTTTTTGCAGTTATTATCAGTTCATTAATATTGACATTTTTTAATATAGATATCGTAACCGCCATAAGCGCCACAATTGCCAGTCTATCAAACGCAGGACCCGGTTTGGGAGGTGTGGCTCCCCCAAACACATACAGCTTTTTTTCGACTATTCCTAAAATAGTATTAACTTTTGATATGCTGATAGGGAGACTTGAATTCTATACGGTTATGGTAATATTCCTGGCGATATTCTGGAAAAGATAATACAAAGAGAAAGAGTGTCTCTAATAATTCATGAACGATCATTATATTGCCTGTAATTTATGCTTTACCGGCAGAGTAGAGCTCCCAAAGGTGAAAAGTTAGGGATTAATAGCGGTAATTTAAAAAGTATATAGACCGGAAGTTTTTCTTGACACAAAAAACAAAGAGACTACAATGGCAAAAAGCAACTTATTTAAAAAACAAAATTAACAGCGAATAGATACGCAAATTTTTATTGGAGGAAAACATGGCATACGGAGTGTTGGACAACTACAATCCAAAGAGATTACCGCTCCCCGAAGATGGTGAAGGGATTCATGTAAAAGGGCCGAGAAAAATAGAGGTTCCCGATAATCCCATCATCCCTTTCATAGAAGGAGATGGAATAGGACCGGATATATGGAAGGCTACATACCCGGTTATTGATGCAGCTGTCAAAAAGGCTTACGGCTCTAAGCGAAAGATCTCATGGTATGAGGTTTACGCCGGACAAAAATGTTTTGATAAATTCGGTAAATGGCTCATACAAGACACCCTTGATGCCTTCAGTCATTACATTGTGGGTATAAAAGGACCGTTGACAACACCGATAGGCGGGGGGTTTAGAAGTCTTAATGTCACCCTAAGGCAAATTCTTGATCTTTATGCCTGCATAAGACCGGTGAAATATTATGAAGGTGTGCCAAGTCCAATGAAAGAACCGCACAAGATCGATATGGTAGTCTACAGAGAAAACACAGAAGATGTTTATGCAGGTATCGAATGGAAAATGGGAACTCCTGCCGCAAGAAAACTTATTGATTTTCTTAACAACGAGATGGAGAATGAAACTCACAGAAAAATTTCTTTTGATTCAGGCATAGGCATAAAACCAATAAGCGAATTTGCATCAAAGCGTATAATGGAACATGCGATCTGGTATGCATCAAAATTCGGAAGAAAAAGTATATCCATAATGCATAAAGGAAATATTATGAAATATACTGAGGGTGCTTTTAAAAACTGGTGTTATGAAGCTGCGGCTGCGCATCCGGATCTATGCATAACCGAAGAAGCGCTATATTCACAATATGCCGGAAAACTGCCTGAAGGAAAAATTCTCATAAAAGACAGAATTGCCGATAGCATGTTTCAACAGATACACACAAGACCAGATGAATATGATATGATAGTAACACCAAATTTAAATGGGGATTTTATTTCCGATGCAGCTGTATCACTGGTTGGAGGTTTAGGTATAGGACCCGGATCAAATATCGGCGATGTTGTGGGAATTTTTGAAGCAACTCATGGAACTGCTCCAAAATACGCAAATATGGATAAGATAAATCCCGGATCTTTAATATTATCCGGCGCTATGATGCTTGATTATATGGAATGGACAGAGGCTGCTGAATTAATCAGAAGTGGACTAATTAAGGCAATAGCCAATAAAACAGTCACTTACGATTTTGCCCGCCAAATGCCCGGGTCAACAGAAATCAAATGTTCTGAGTTCGGCAAAAAAATTGCTGATAATATGTAGGAGTTTTAGATGAGTGAGCCCTTAAAAAAGCCTCCGGTGAAGATAGATCTTTATCTTTGCAAAGGATGCTCTTTGTGTGTTGTTGTATGCCCAACGAATGTTCTTGAAATGGTTGACAACCCATCAGTATGGTACGGAACCGTTGCAGAGGTAGAAAGACCGGAGGATTGCATACGTTGTTTTCAATGTGAAAATGCATGCCCCGACTTTTCAATTCGTGTTGTCGATAGAGGAATTGAGCTGACTTTCGAAAATAGCAGTGGAACCGAAATTACAAAATCAAAATAGGAGAAACTTTAATGAAAAGAGCTGTTGTTGCCAATGGCAACGAAATGGTTGTTGAGGGAGCAATTGATGCCGGTTGTCGTTTTTTTGCCGGTTATCCTATTACTCCATCCTCGGAGGTTGCGGAGGGAATGGCAAGAAAGCTTCCCAAGCTGGGAGGCGTATTTCTTCAGATGGAAGATGAGATTGCCAGTATAGCCTGCGCTATTGGAGGGTCCCTGGGAGGAGAGAAAACTATGACAGCGAGCTCAGGACCGGGAATCTCCTTAAAACAGGAGGGAGTTGGTCTTGCCTGTATCGCCGAAATTCCACTTGTAATTATAAACGCAATGAGAGGAGGGCCAAGTACAGGACTTCCTACAAGAATAGCACAGTCGGATATAATGCAGGCAAGATGGGGAACACATGGAGATCACCCTGCTGTAGCAGTTTGCCCCGGGTCTGTTGCAGAATGTTATACCGAAACGGTAAGAGCTTTCAATATTGCTGAAGAATTACGAACTCCCGTATATGTTTTGAGTGATGCGTTTCTTGCTCATCTGTCCACAAAAGTAGAGTTACCGGGAAAAGAAGAATTAAAGATTGCAAACAGATTAAGACCTACTGTCAAATCTGAAGAGTATTACCCTTACGATACTCGGTTTGGAGATGTACCTCCGCTTGCCGATTATTTTAGCGGATACAGGTTTCATGTTACGGGGCTGAACCATGACAAAACCGGATTTCCTAACATAGATCCGGTGCTTCAGGAGTCAGAAGAAGAAAGACTCATAAACAAAGTTCTGAAGCGTCAGGAAACGATCGGTACGTACGAAAACTATAAACTTGAAGATGCCCAAATTGTAGTTGTTGCCTATGGAAGCAATGCTTCCGGTGCAAAAGAAGCTGTTGATGCAGCAAGAGAATCCGGAATTAAGGTAGGGCTTTTCAGACCGATTACGATATGGCCGTTTCCTTCGATTCCATTCCAGAAGGTTGCCGCTTCTGCAAAACAGATTATCGTAACGGAAGTGAATCTGGGGCAGATAGTATATGAGATTGAGCGAATTATGCTTGGAGGCAGAGCCGTAACAGAGATAAAAAACGGTAATTTAATATTTGACACGAGGCATCCCAGAAGCAGTGCAGAGCTTTCTACGGTACTTCAGGCAAACGGTACACCCATAAGACCAAATCAGATACTTTCTCAAATTAAGGAGGTAGCGTAATGTCCGTAAAATATGAAAACTACCTGAGAATGAACAAATTTCCTCACTACTGGTGTCCTGGATGCGGAAATGGAGTTGTACTGAAAGCATTTATTCAGGCTGTAGATGAGCTTGGATGGAGAAACAACGATATAGGCATGGTGACCGGCATCGGATGTTCAAGCAGAGCTTCCGGCTATGTTGATTTCAATACGATGCATACCATACATGGCAGAGCGCTTGCGGTTGCGACCGGAATAAAGATGTCGAATCCAAGTAAACATGTCGTTGTTTTTGCCGGAGACGGAGACGCTTCCGCTATCGGCGGGAATCATCTTATTCACGCATGCAGAAGGAATATAGACATAACTCTCGTTATAATAAATAACTGGATATACGGAATGACCGGCGGACAATATTCACCTACTACACCCACCGGAACCATTGCTACGACTATGCCTTACGGAAATGTTGATCCCGATTTTGATCTTGCCAGCTTAACTATTGGAGCCGGAGCGACATTTGTGGCAAGAAGCAGTGTAGCGGAACCGGTAATACTAAAAAATTATATAAAAAAAGCGCTTACTCATAAAGGTTTCAGTGTTATTGATGCGTTTTCAAACTGCCACATCCAATGGGGCAGAAAAAATAAATTTGGAGATCCGGTAAAACTTGTTGAACATATAAAATCTGTTACTGTGTCTGCAGCAAAAGCAAAAAAAATGAACGCGGAAGAGTTAAAGAACTTATTTGTAACAGGTGTTCTTTATGAAGATAAAGATAAAAAAGAATACAGTGAAAGCTACTTCGATATGGTTAAGCGAGCTCGATCGCAAACAAAGGGAGGGCGATAAGATGCGCTATGAACTAAGATTTTCCGGCGTAGGCGGTCAGGGAAATATGCTGGCCGGGATGATTCTGGCTGAGGCTGCCATCTATTTTGAAAATAAGCATGCATCTTATGTTCCTACATATACCTCCCAGGTTAGAGGCGGTCCCACAAAAGCCGATATTATAATAAGCGACAATAAAATTCTTTACTTAGAGGCAAACAGTATTGACTATTTTATGGCTATACACCCCAGAACATACGACATGTACAAATCCGACAGCAAACCGGGCAGTATAATCGTTGTAGATATGCATATGGTTCAGGTGCCGGATGAAGACAAAAAGAAATTCAAAGTATATGAGCTGCCGATTGTTGAAACGGCTCGTAACAAGGTGGGTAATGTTATTACGGCAAACATAGTAAGTCTTGGAATAACTGCCAGATTAACAAATATAATTTCACCTGAAAGTCTATTTAAAGCTATAGAAAGACGTGTCCCTCCAAAATTTTTAGACCTCAACGAAAAAGCGTTCGAAATAGGTATGTCATTGGTAAAATAAAGATAATGTGTAAAAGCCGGGCAGTAAAATCCGGCTTTTGCATTCACAAACCGAAACTCCGTTTAATCTATAACGAAACAATGGAATTTCCGTGATAAGTGCCATACATTCATTAATTGAATTACTTCTTCCGTATGGATATATCGGTATTTTTTTTATGATGTTTTTAGAAAGCAGTTTTGTACCGTTTCCAAGCGAACTTGTTATGCCTCCCGCAGGATTTCTGTCAGCATCAGGACAACTTAATCTGGAATTATCGATCATATCAGGCACGGCAGGATCTATTGCAGGAGCTTTATTCAACTATGCTGTTTCCATAAAATTAGGAAGACCGTTTTTAATTAAATACGGTCGTTATGTCGGTTTTAAAACTGAACATCTTATCAGATCCGAAAAATTCTTTGATAAATACGGCAGTATAGGAACATTTATAGGCAGGCTGCTTCCTGTTATAAGACAATATATCTCTATTCCGGCTGGAATATCGAAGATGAATTTGACAAAGTTTATTGTAGCAACAGGTCTTGGAGCCGGACTATGGGTGAGCGTTCTTGCACTATTGGGTTATATTCTGCAATCGAAATGGAATACTGTAATAGCAAATATTAATATAATATTAATTATAATAGTATTGCTTCTTTCTGCTGCATCGGTTGTATATTTATTGATTCGGCGACACAACAACAGGAAAAAGAGATAATGGAAGATATGCAGAGCAGACCGGACACGAGAAATATAAAAATAGATCAGGTAGGTATAAGAGGAATTAGATATCCTATTACACTTCTGGATAAACGAAACAGCACTCAACACTCAATAGCATCTATCAATATGTATATATCCCTGCCTGAAGCATTTAAAGGTACCCATATGAGCCGCTTTCTTGAAATACTCAATGAATGTCACAACGATATCAGTCACCGGAAAATTGTTGAAATGCTGAAAAAAATAAGAGAAAGACTTTCGGCAAAAGAGGCATATATAGAGCTGTTCTTTCCTTATTTCCTTGAAAAATCGGCACCCGTGTCAGGACAGAAATCGCTTATGAGTTATGATTGTGCCGTTATTGCCAAAAGCAACAAAAACACAAAAATTGATATTCAGGTGAAGGTACCGGTCACAACACTTTGTCCATGCTCCAAAGCAATAAGCGATAAGGGAGCGCACAACCAAAGAGGTTTTATAACAATCAGAGTTTCTCTTGACAAATTCGTATGGATAGAAGATCTGATCAGGATTGCAGAGCAGTCCGCGAGCTGCTCAATCTGGCCGCTTTTAAAACGGCCAGACGAAAAATATGCAACCGATAAGGCATACAACAATCCAATGTTTGTCGAAGATATTGTCAGGGATATTGCAAAATCGTTAAATGACGACGAACGTATAAGTTCATTTAAAATCGAAGTAGAAAACATGGAGAGCATACATACTCATAACGCATATGCATTAATCAAAAAGGGAGAGCTCATTAGTTAATTAATAGATTTCCACTTTGTCCCGGTTGCTGTATCTTCCAATATAATCCCTTTATCCGATAAAAGTTTTCTTATTCTATCCGCCTCTTTGAAATTTTTCTCCTTTCGGGCATTATTCCTTTTTTTTATCATAGTTTCTATTTCTTCCTCTTTGCTAACCATACCTGCCTTTTGATCTGAATTGATAGGGACATTAATCGTATTGTGAAACCAGGTGGACGGACTCATTTGCAAAATACCCAATACATCGGAGCAAAACTTTACTATTCTGTCAAAGCATTGCTTATCAGCCTTACTAAACTTACCATCTTCCATCAGGCTGTTTGCTTCTCTTGACAGATCAAAAAGCAGTCCCAGGGCAGCAGGAGTATTAAGATCATCCGAAATCTTTTCTACAATATTCTCAACATTTATGCTCAAATGGCAATTCTCTCCGCTCTTTGCTTGATATTCATCTATTCTTTCCAATGTTCCATATAATCTGTCCAATGCTCTTTTAGCTTTTTTTACATCATCCCAGTTGAATTTGAGAGGCGATCTGTATTTTGTAGTAATAAGAAAATAACGCAGTTGCTCTGCCGGAATCAGTTTTAGAATATCTTTAATTGTCCAAAAATTTTTCAGAGATTTGCTCATCTTTTCGCCGCCTGTCACAACAAATCCATTATGTACCCAAAATCTGCAAAACGGTTTCCCTGTGGCAGCTTCACTTTGAGCAATCTCATTTTCATGATGAGGAAAAATAAGATCTTCTCCTCCGCCATGTATATCAAGCGTAGGTCCCAATAGAAATGTTGACATAGCAGAGCATTCTATGTGCCAACCCGGCCTGCCTTCTCCCCAGGGACTTTGCCATTTCGGCTCTCCCGATTTAGATTTTTTCCACAGAACAAAATCCAGAGGGTGATGCTTCTTTTTATTGATTTCAACGCGGCTTCCGGCTTCAAGTTCGACTATATTTTTGCCCGAAAGCCTTCCGTACGATTTGAATTTTTTTATGTCGAAAAAGAGATCCCCGTCAACACTATACGCAAAACCTTTATCCTCGAGAGTTTTGCACATTTGAACTATTTGGCTGATCATATCCGTAGCCCTCGGCGAATAGGTGGGTGCTTTTATAGAAAGTGATTCTGCATCTTCATCATAACTTTTTATGTATCTTTCAGCTATCTGTTCTGTTTTTACACCTTCTTGGCTTGCTTTCTTTATTATCTTATCATCAATATCGGTAAAATTTTTTACAAAAATTACCTCATACCCAAGATATTCCAGCAACCTTCTCAGAACATCAAACACGACTGCACTTCTTGCATGGCCAATGTGACAATCGTCATACACAGTTACGCCGCAGACGTACATACGTATCTTTTTTTTGTCTATAGGATAGAATTTTTCCTTTTTACGCGTTAAATCATTATACAAACTGAGCAATTTATACCTCTTTGAAATAGATAAGATTTATGAGATCGCTGCACAATAAACGCTTCCGCAGAAGCCGAATAGATAGTAAGATTCAGAAATTAAAATTTGATGGACTAATAACCGGTTAGTCCTGCAGAAGAAGCTTGCCTTGCCTGTGAAAAAGCTTATATTGCTGCAAAAGTGCTTACTGTCCAGTGGTTTCATTATAAAGAATTAATCTGTTTTCATAAAAACATGCGGTTCATATTCACGAAACAGTTCGGTTACTGTAATGCCTATTATGTTACCTTCCTGACTTGTTACTATCCCCGACAAAATTTTATGTCCGCCATTTTTAGCCCATAGAACTGCAGAGCTACCCATTCTGTTTTTGTCGCCATTGATTTGTCCCCACAAAGTTGCTCCGGTAAATATCGAAAGATGTCTTCTTCCAAATAATGAAATTTTTTTAATTCCTATCGGTTTTTTATTGAGCAGAACTTGTTTTCTGCTGCCTTCAATGAAATAGGTATTGTCTCCTATTTCTTCAAACAGTTCAGTCACAACAGCTTTTCTGTTATTTATAACCTTTGCGTAACCAACAGGATCTGCAATCGCCAGATTTCCTATTTTTTCAGGTATTTTTCTGATTAGCGTTATAATCTCACCTGTTTTTAATTTTTTATACGGCTTAAGCGTCAATATTTGTCCTGAAAGCTTAAAATTTTCTTCAGCTGATGCAGTACCCGCAATTCTCTTTCTCAGAATAAACTCTGCTCGTTTAACACTGAAATAATCGGCATGTTTTGTATTTTTTTTACCGTTTTCCTGTATATTTTTGATGGTAATTTTTTTATCAATCAGAAGGTATTCACCTGGAAATATTAGATTGGGATTATAAACTTTTCTATTTCTGCTGTAAAGTACGGGCCATTTGCGGGAATCTTTATAATATCGTTTTGATATATCCCACATCGTATCATTTTTGTTTACCTTATAATAATATCTTGTTTCAACAGCCTTAGTTTCCGAAAAAGATACCGAGAATGTTAATGTAATGAAGCTGACCAATGAAAAAAACATTAAGAAAACTTTCATCGTCTTTTCCTCCTTTGATAAAGATATTGCGGCATTTGCCTAAACGAAATTTTCTCATCAGCTTTCTTATTGTCGCAGCATCCACAACATACCAATTTTATAAAAAATATAAAGCGCTGCAAATGAGCATAACAAAAAGCCGATTTGTGTCAAGGGCATGCAAACTACACAAGCGCCTTGCAGCAGCTATGAAGTATCCGAAATACCTCCGGAGATCACAAATCGTATACCCTCTTCAACGGAAATTGAAAGCGGAATAACCTCACTTAGAGGGACAATGAGTAAAAATCCCGATGTAGGGTTAGGTGTTGTCGGAACAAAACAGGACAGCATTTTTTCTTCAAATCTCTCTGTAATTTTTCCCTCAAGCTCGTTCGTAACAAAACCGATGGCAAAGCTGCCTGCCTTGGGATATTCAACCAGAACAACACGAGAAAACTTACTTTTACCGTCTTTACTGGAGAAAGCGGAAAAAATCTGTTTAATCGGCTGATAAAGATTATGCACGAGAGGCATCTTTTTGAGAAGAGCATCCCACCATTCAAAAAATTTTTTGCCTATTACATTGTCAGCCACTACTCCTGAGACTACTACTATAATAAGCAGCGTCACAAGACCTATACCGGGTATATGAACGCCAAAAAGATAATCAAAAAACGGAGATAAAATGCTGCCTGCCGCGTCAAGCAGCGCTTTCAGGATATAAAATGTTAATACCATGGGTGTTAGAACCAGAATACCGGCAAGAAAATAGTGCCTGAATTTTTTTATCATTTCTCTTGCGACCGATTTGTGTATTCGAGATAGGTATTTATAACATAGAGCTGATTCCCGATATGCTTCAGCATAATTATAACTGTCTCATCTATGTCTTTGTTAGTATAGATATCCATAATTCCAAATATTTTATTTTTGCGGCAGATAGGAACTGTGACTTCTGTTTTATAGCCGTTATCGTCCGTAAGGTTGTTTGAAGTCCTGTCCACAAAGCATTCATTCTTACTTAAAACTTCAGCAAACGGATAAATCGTTCCGCGCTCCAGCTCCCAATAAAGTTTGCCCTCAACCATTTTAATATCTCCTTCATATGCAACAGGTTTTATAATACCTCTTTTTTCCTTTTTGCCAATCCATACAAGCGAAGCATTAAATATTATTCTCATATCTTTACAGATACGCCCAAAAATATCTTCCATCGAAGCATCGTTTAAAGCCATTTTATAGATTTCACGCATTGATGAAAAAAGTTTATCTCTTTCGCTGTTGATTTGTTCTATTGCTGATAATTTGATTGCAACTGCAATATCGCCCGTAAGCTCCTTCAAAAATTCGTACATTGTATTGTTAATATCTTTATTTAAAGAAACAAAAAGCTCACCATAAATCCGATTTTCAATCTTAAGCGGAAAAAATGCAGCCCTTCTAAACTTGTGACTGTCGGCAAGCTTATACAAAAACTTCATATTAGACTCACTGAAAATATTGTCTGCTACATAAGGCTTATCACTCGCCATGCTAAAAAAATTGCGGCAAATCTCTTTAGCATGCTCACGGCTGATATTGCCCTCACAGGCAGCAATATGCAGATCATCTTTATACAAAGATATATAAGCAATTCCTGCAATCCCATTGTTGACAAGTTTTGAGCAGGTTATCCTGTATATATCTGAAATCAGCTCTCGTTTTGCGATCATCTGATTTATATCTCTTAAAAGAGTCATAATTTTGTTTAGATAAACCGTTTTGTTATTGGCATATTCAATCTGATTTACAAGCCGTACATTTGATATCGCAAACGCAGCATTATCTGCGATTATTTCAAGGTAAGTTTGATCCAGCTCGTCAAAATCAGTTCTGCCGATTTTGTTATGAATCTCTAAGCAGCCCAATAGTGTATCCTTATAGATTATCGGAACATTAATGAGGTTATAAAAACTGAGCCTTTTCCTTATTTCGGAAACAACAAAAGGGTCATTCAATGTATCGTTAGCAATATACGGCTGCCTTGTTTTTATTATGTGTCCCGGAACGCCGTAATCTTTTTTAAAACTGTAATCAATGGATTCCCACCTGTTTTTCACTAAATATTCCTTAAATATCATTCTGCCATCTTTGTATATCCCGAATGCTCCATTCTGACCGCCTGTCAATCTTATGGCTCCGTCAATCAGTTTATGAAAAATTCCTTCCTCATTGGCTACAGAATGAATGTCGGTAACGATTTTAATCAATTCATCGGTTTTTTTCTGTCTTCTTGTGAGAGCCCTGTTTTTTTTCAGGTTATCCTTATAAAAAGAATCAATCACAGAAAATGTAAGCGATATCGCAATGGTTACCATAAAGATACTTCCTAATGCGAAACCGTAAGGGGCAAACCAATGAACAGGTCTCAAGAACGGATAATCCGCCTGATGAAGTCCCCACAATATGAATATGATTCCGGTTACAATGTTTGCGGCTGAGTGTTTCTGTCTGCCAAAAATAAAAAACTCGATTCCGGTAAAGATATTTGCCGCCGCTATCAAAAAAAAGATTGGTAACGCTTTGTAAACAAAAGCTGTGTGTGTAAAATAGGTAATCAATATCCATAGAATACCTAATGCAGCCACAGCACAATAGGTAAGTTTCGACAAACCTTTTATAGTCCGATTTCTCAGCGCCAGGGCGCCCTGTAGAAAAAAGATAGCAGGCACAAATGCAAATATATTCGATAAGAGTATAAATAGATCTATATTTGTAATAAAATTCAGTATATTGAAAAGATAGCGAAAAAAGTAAAGAATAAAGGCGTAATAAAACAGCCTTATATAGTTCTCGTTTTTGTACCTGTTTATTATCCACAAGATAGCCGCTGTCATTAAAACAGCAAAAAGCATTAGAAATTGAACCAGGAATATCGGCTTCATACTGATCCCCTTAAAGGCATACAATTATTATAAACAGATATATTCATTCTCTTCAATAATATCAAAAAAAGAGAAATTTTCAAATTTAATAAATTCAACGATTGACAAATATGATAAAAAGCATATATTTTGCAAATAACTCTTATTGCTAATATTGCTAAAAAAGAGATTGGAGAAGGATAGTGACAGAAAAAATTACTGCAACCGGTTTAGATAAGATCAAAATTACCGAAAAAAGAACTGCTCTTATCAATGAGCTGCAGAGACGGTATAATGATCTGACTGCAGAGAAGTTGTGTCTATTGCCGAAAAACGGTTTTTCATCTTTTGTCGCCGCAACAGTTTGTCGAAATCTCAAAATTCTGTTTAACCCGGCATGATGGATAAAATTCAATCAGGGAACAAAACTTATTTTGATGGTAGCGGCAAGTTGTGCTATCGTCTGAAATACGCCGTTTGCGGCAGGCTTGTTAATCCTGGTAAGCAATATATCCGCAATAAAATTTCTAATATGATTGCTTATATAGCAGATCATAAAGACAGACGGTTCATCACAAGTTGCAAACCGGAATTCTCAGGCATCTGCCCTGATTGCACAAAAAATAATCAATATAGCATGGAGGAATATGATGGAACATAATACAGCAACGAAAATTAACGAAAATGAAAGGGCTGTGCTAACTGCACTTGAAAAGTTGGGTACGGCTTCCGGCTCAAAAGATATAGCCGCAGAATTGAATCTCAAGCCGAAAACTATAGCCGGCGCTATCAAAAAACTTAAAAGTAACTGCTATATTGAATCCCAGGCAAGATGCAAATATAGTATAACCGAGCAGGGGAAAGAGCAGCTTTCTTGCTAAAACAAATAAGTAAATAAATTTTAGGAGCTTTATTATGTCGGTTTTAGTTACAAAAGAGGCACCGGATTTTACCGCAAAAGCAGTATTGGCAAATAATGACATCAAAGAAATTTCACTTTCTTCATATAGAGGAAAATATGTAGTCCTATTTTTTTACCCGATGGATTTTACATTTGTCTGTCCAACGGAAATTTTAGCATTCAATAAAAAATTGAACGAATTTAAAAAGAGAGATTGTCAAGTGATAGGCGTTTCTACAGATTCGGAATTTTCTCACTTAGCATGGAAAAATACATCTGTAAATAATGGCGGTATCGGGAGTATCCAATATCCTATAGTTGCCGATATTTCGAAAGAGATAGCTGAAGCTTATGATGTGTTGTTTGATAAGTCAGTTGCACTGCGCGGTCTTTTTCTGATTGATAAAGAAGGTATCGTGAGACACCAGACGGTTAATGATCTTCCTCTGGGCAGAAATATTGATGAAGCCTTGAGAATGGTTGACGCGCTTCAGTTCCATGAGACAAACGGAGAGGTGTGTCCTGCAAATTTTGAAAAAGGTGGAGAGGGTATGAATCCTACGCCAAAAGGTGTAGCCGAATATCTGTCAAAGCATAAAAACGACTAGGAGGGAATAATGACTGAAAAATTGGAAGTTTATAGATGTTCAATATGCGGAAACATAGTTGAAGTACTTCACGGAGCGGTCGGCGAACTGGTATGTTGCGGGCAACCGATGGAATTATTAAAAGAAAATACAACCGATGCGGCAAAAGAGAAACATGTCCCGGTAATCGAAAAGATGGAAAACGGCTATAATGTTAAAATAGGTTCCGCAAAACATCCAATGATCAAAGAACATTACGTTGAGTGGATCGAGCTTATAGCAGACGGAAGATCCTACAAAAAATTCCTTAATCCGTACGATGAACCGGAAGTATTTTTTGAAATTTCAGCTGACTCCGCCATAGCAAGAGAATATTGTAATCTTCATAAATTTTGGAAGGCTGAGTTATAATATATTTTTGCCGGTCTGTGAACAAACTGTCTTGAAGCGTAAATTACTCTCCTCGCCTCGGTACTGCAAATTGCAGGTGACGGCAGGGCTGTTGTCTGCAATTTGAGCCTTTTCGCAACAGGCGGAATGCGTACGATATACTGAGATTCTTTTTGTCATTTAGAAAAACGAGAATGACTTCTGTTTACTCGAGAAAAATAAAAAGAATTTGATGAAAAATAGAAAGGCGTTGTTCGAATCTCTGTACAGCAAGCTTAATAAAAGAGAATTTGCATATCCGGATCCGATTACCGTACTCTACAGATACAATGATCCCTCTGATCAGGAGGTAGCAGCTCTTATCGCGTCAACTCTGTCATACGGCAGAGTGGCTCAGATTCTCAAATCAACCGATTATATTCTGAAGCAGTTGGATCCCCCGTATAATGCGGTAAAAAACTGTACTGAAAAATCTCTCAGATTCTGTTTTCATGGCTTCAAACATCGATTTACAACAGAAAACGATCTGATATACACGCTTTTGGGCATAAAAGAGGTGTTAAACAGCTATAGCTCAATTCATGATCTTTTTCTCTTGAACTATAGAAGAGAAAGTAAAAATTATCTACATAGCCAAATCGAGACAATCAGAATACTAAATCAATTTTTTTCAGGAAATAACAGTCTGCTGCCGAATCCTGAGAAAGGAAGCGCCTGCAAAAGAATAAATATGTTTTTAAGATGGATGATCCGTAACGATGAAATAGATTTGGGTATCTGGAATGATCTGCCTGCATCCAAACTTATAGTTCCATTGGATATTCACATGCATAATATTTGCAAATCGTTAAAAATTACCGGCAGCAAAACCGCCAATATGAAAACTGCAATTGAAATAACAGATTACTTTGCTAAGATCTCTCCTGATGATCCGGTAAAATATGATTTTAGCTTAACAAGAATAGGAATAAAATTTGGCATAAAGGAGGATGAATTTGCAGAAAGACTTGAATTTTGAACGACCTCAAACAAAATTTGATATAGAACTCGTTAAGGAACTCTCAAAAAGCTATCCCTGCTTTAAAGATGGCAGAATAGACTACAGCAATGCCGAAATAGCGCCTATAGTAACCTGTTTTATAATGCATAATAACAAAATTTTTCTGGCAAAAAGAGGGAATAAGGTAAGAACATATAAAGGAAAATGGTGCACGGTTGCAGGCTATTACGATAGACCGCTGGCGGCTGAGAAGATTGCACTTATGGAACTTATGGAAGAGGCATCAATTGCAAAAGAGCAGATAGATAAAATGATAAAAGGTGCCCCGTTCAACTACACCGATAAAGATTACGGTATTAAATGGGTAGTTCATCCGTTTCTGTTTCTTGTAAACAGCAGGAAAATTACTCTTGATTGGGAACATGAGGAGATGCTTTGGATTGCTCCCGACAAACTGTCGCAGTATGATACGGTGCCGATGCTTGACAGGAGTCTGAAATCGGTCATGGAAATTTTTAAACGCATTTGAATCTGTCAATTAGTATGATGAGACCACTGCACAGTAAGCGTCTTTACAACAATATCTGCTTTTTCATAGGCAAGGCAAACTTCTGCAGGATTAACCGGTTAATTCAAGGAAGTTTAACAAAGCATAGGGATAAGCGGATATTGCCCGCAGGGAAGCCCCATAACCGGCTCTTTGGCTTCTGTGAAGGTGTTTATTGTGCAGTGGTCTCATCATCACCATTTCAAAAAACTATTTGAGTGATTTTATATCTTATCAACTTACCTTGCACTCCTCATACGCTGCTATTATCGCTTCGCCGAGGCCGTGTTTAGTGTATAATAAGATGAGTTAATAACGGCAAGCACCCTTGACTAAAAAAGAAAAATCACGATAATTTCAATATACGGCATATAAAGGAGGCAGATATGAAAGTGTTTGCGAAAAGATTGGTTATGTTTTTCTGCTTTGCATTTTTTTCCCTAATCATTGCAGGATGTGCAAATCAATATGGGAATCCTCAGGTTGCAACTCCGGCAATTGGTGCAGCCACGGGTGCTGCTATTGGAGCAATGCTCAATAAACATAATAGATGGCAGGGTGCTGTAATAGGAGGATTAATCGGAGGCGCAGCAGGATATGCAATCGGTGCAGTAGAACAGCGCGCCATAAATCAGGCGGTTGCAGCGAATAAACCGGTTATATACAGACGAAATACGGGAAACGGAGGGTGGCAGCAGGTTGAAGCAACACCGGAATCAACCTACTATAATCCAAGCAAACATACAACCTGTCATAAGGTGCGCACAAGAATCATAGAAAACGGTGTTGTGAAGCAAGATAAAACCAAAGAAGTTTGCGAAGGAGAAAAAAAGACAAACGAATATTAACTTCGAAACAGTTTTAATTTTATATGAATTATCTAATTAAAGAAATTATGTTCGCGAGGAAGGTGTGGTACTGATGAAAGTTGCGTTATTGCAGATAGAAATTTCGGAAAAACTTTCGGCAATTGAAAATGTGCTGCAAAAGATCGGTACAATTGAAGCCGATTACGCAATTCTGCCCGAGATGTGCTACGGAGGCTTTAATTATAAAACGATATTTGATAGAAGCAGAAATTTTAATCAAGTCAAAGATGTATTATTGAAATTTGCCTTACAAACTGCAACAGGCATCATCGGCACGATACCGGAATTGGAAGATGGGGAAATTTATAACAGTATGCTATATATAGATAAGGATGGTCTGCTTAAAAAAAAGCAGAGAAAACATTTTCTTTTTAAACCTAATAAAGAAGAGAAATATTTCCGACCCGGAACAAAAGAATATGTTCCGGTAAGATTAAAAGATGCTGTTTTTGGAGGCGCCATCTGCTACGAGCTGCGTTTTCCCGAGATTTTCAGAAAACAGTCGTTTGACGGTATGCAGATTGCGGTTGTACCGGCGCAATGGCCGGCATCAAGAATTGCTCATTGGAAAACTTTGATTCAGGCGCGGGCGATAGAGAATTCATGTTTTCTGGCGGCGGTTAACGCAATAGGCAGGCTTAACGATATGGAACTTGGCGGAAATTCTATGATTGTCAATCCCGACGGCAAAGTTCTTAAAAATTTGGGTAAAAACAGAGAGATTGCAGTGATAGATATCAATTTAGATGAGATTCGGAAAGCAAGAGAAGCGATACCATCTCTTGAAGAATCGAAAAAGGAGCAATTTTATGGAAACTGTTAATGCGGACAAAGCTCCCAAACCTATCGGACCGTATTCACAGGCAGTGAGAGCCGGCAGTTTTCTGTTTACATCAGGTCAGATTTGTGCAGATAACTCTGATTGCCCAAAAGGGATTGCAGAACAGACGGAGCAGGTTATAAAAAACCTAATTAATATCCTTAGAGCGGCGGGACTAAATGCACAATCGGTTGTTAAAACAACCGTTTATCTGTCAGATATGAACGATTTTGACAAAATGAATGAGGTTTATGAAAGATATTTTGAAAAAATTAAACCCGCACGCTCAACAGTTGCAGTTAGTGCTCTTCCCGGAAAAGTTAAAATAGAAATAGACTTAGTTGCATACAGCAAAGTCAATAAATAGAAAAGAGGTAATAATGAGTGAATCGGTTATCGAAGATGCGCAACCATCCAAAAAGATTATTCATGTAAAAGTGTCCCAAGATGAGTTTAATAAGATTTTTGAAAGCAATCTTACTATTGCAAGAAAATCGCTGAAGCTTCCCGGGTTTAGATCTGGAAAAGTGCCCAAACAGTTAGTCCTGGAAAAGATGAAGGATGATCTGCAGAAAGAATCTGTAGAGAAAACGGTAGAAAAAAGTTTTAAAGAAGCTATGGCAAAATGGAATATTTATCCGGTTTCTCAGCCCATATTGTCAAATTTTAAGAATGAAAAAGATTCACCGTTTACATTTGATCTTACGGTTGATGTAAAACCGGAGGTATCAATAAAAGAATATAAAGGACTAAAACTTAAAAAGATACCAAACAATATTGATGATGAAGATATTGATCACGCAATAGAGCATTTAAGAGAAACTTATGCTAAGACCGTCGAAATTGATAGACCGTCCAAAAAAGGCGATCTGCTGACGATTAATTTTGCGGGATATAATGAGGCCGGCAAAAAGATAGAAGGAGCTTCCGGGAAAAATTTTCTTATTGAAATCGGCAGCAAAAGAATGATTCCGGGTTTCGAAGAGAATTTAATTGATTTAAAAGTTGGAGATAAGAAAAGTTTTTCCATAAAATTTCCGGTAAATTACAATAAAAATCTGGCAGACAAAACAGTCAGATTTGATGTTGAAATCAAAAAGATTGCCGAGAAAAAACTTCCTGAGTTGAATGTTGAATTTGCAAAAACGGTAGATCCGAAATATAAAGATATGCAGGAACTTAAAGAAGAGATAAAAAAAGAATTGGCAAAGCGGAAAGATGAAAAAAATAAAATAACATATAAAGAAATAATTTTTGAACAATTAATAAAAGAAAATCCATTTGATATACCCGAAAGCATGCTGGTTTCCGAATCAAACAATATGGTAAACTCGTATATAAGAAATGCTGCATATCAGGGTATTAATATTGAAGGAAAAGAAGAATTTAAATACAAAAATCTAAGAAAAAAGTTTGATCCAATTGCCGAAAAACGAGTGAAATCTACATTCATAGTGTTGGATATTGCTGAAAAAGAGAAAATATCGGTATCAAATAGCGAAATAGCCGAAGAAATTTCAAAAGAGGCTGCATATTATGGAAAAGATCCTAAAACAATCTATAAGGATGCAGAAAAAAATGGCAGAATTCCCGATATACGGATCCTTAAACTTGAAGAAAAGGTTTCTGATTTTATCTTAAAAAATGCAGAGATAGCTGATGAAACAGTTCAAACGAAAAAAGAAACCAAAAGAGAGGAAAAAAATTGAGCGTGATTCCATATGTGATAGAGCAAACGGGCCGCGGTGAAAGGGTATATGATATATATTCACGACTTCTAAAAGACCGAATTATCATTTTAGGCAGTGAAATAGATGATATTGTTGCAAACTCAGTCGTAGCTCAATTGCTGTTTCTGGAGGCAGATAACCCTGATAAGGATATTTACCTGTATATCAACAGTCCGGGAGGAGTTATCAGTTCAGGATTGGCAATATATGATACCATACAGTATATTAAACCTGATATATCTACGATCTGCATTGGACAGGCTGCATCCATGGCCGCAGTTCTGCTTGCCGCCGGAAAGCAAGGTAAACGATTTTCTCTGCCTTATTCGAGAATAATGATACACCAACCATTGGGCGGTACACATGGAAAATCTACCGATATACAAATTCACGCCAAAGAGATATTGGAACTCAGAGGTTATATCAACAAAATTCTATCCAAGCATACGAACCATACGGAAAGAAAAATAAATGCCGACACAGAAAAAGATCGGTTTATGAGTGCAGAGGACGCATTGCAGTATGGCATCATTGACAAAATCGTAAAAAACAGGAGTACTAAATGAAAAAAAGCGGTGTTTTGCGTTGTTCTTTCTGCGGAAAAAGCCAGGATGAAGTTGAAAAGCTTGTTGTGGGTCCGGGCGTGTATATCTGCAACGAGTGCGTTAAACTTTGCGTGGATATAATTTCTCAGGGAAATAAACGTTCATGCAAAAAAACAAAACACAAAATTTTAAAACCTCATGAAATATATAGCAAACTGAACCAATATGTCATAAGTCAGGACGAGGCAAAAAAGGTTTTATCGGTTGCAGTCTATAATCATTACAAGCGTATCGAATTTGATAAACGAAACGAAAATGATGTAGAGCTTGAAAAGAGCAACATACTGCTTATGGGTCCCACCGGAACCGGCAAAACCTTGCTGGCTCAGACATTGGCAAAAATATTAGATGTTCCGTTTGCAATGGCTGACGCAACAACACTGACCGAAGCGGGTTATGTTGGAGAGGATGTTGAAAATATATTGCTGAGACTGCTTCAGTCGGCCGATTACGACCTTAAAAAAGCCGAGAGAGGCATAATATATATAGATGAAATTGACAAGCTGGCAAGAAAGTCTGAAAGTACCTCCATAACAAGAGATGTTTCAGGTGAAGGAGTTCAGCAGGCTCTTTTAAAAATTATTGAAGGAACCACCGCTAATGTACCTCCTCAGGGAGGCAGAAAACATCCGCAGCAGGAATTTATTCAAATGAATACAAAAAATATTCTTTTTATCTGCGGAGGCGCCTTTGATAGACTGGAAGATATTATTGCACGAAGAATGGGAAAAAGTGTCATTGGATTTGAATCGGAAGGAATAAAAAATAGATCCTCCAACAAAGTTGAGCTGCTTAAAAATGTCTATATCGATGATCTTGTCAAATATGGAATTATACCGGAACTTGTAGGCAGACTGCATGTTCTCACTACCTTAAGCGAGCTTTCAGAACCGGATCTGATGCAAATTCTAACCCAGCCTAAAAATGCTATTATTAAGCAGTACAAAAAACTATTTGAAATAGAGGATGTAAATCTGGTGTTTACTGAGGAAGCAATTAAAGCTATAGCCAAAAAAGCAAAAAGTATGAAAGTCGGCGCAAGAGGCCTGCGCTCTATAATGGAAAAACAGATGCTCAATACTATGTACGAATTGCCGGACATGAAAGAGATCACAGAATGCGTGATAAATGATAAGATGGTTGAAAAAAATCAGGAACCTATCTATATAAAAAGGGCGAAACAAGCCAAACGTTCTGCATGAGTATTCAGTATCATGGTACTACCGTAATTTCTGTCAGAAGAGGCAGTTCTGTGGCAATCGGCTCAGACGGACAGGTTACAATGGGCAGCACTATAGCAAAGTCGAATGCCAAAAAGATAAGAAGAGCGTACAACAATAGTGTACTCATAGGATTTGCAGGTTCTACAGCGGATGCTCTAACACTTTACGAGCGGTTGAACGGCAAGCTGGAGCAATATTCCGGGAATCTTACCAGGGCATCGGTTGAACTTGCAAAGGAATGGAGAACGGACAAAATGTTGCGGAGACTTGAAGCGCTTTTGATAGCCGCTGACAAGAATAACAGCTATATAATATCCGGAAACGGCGATGTGCTGGAACCTGAAGACGGTATAGCCGCAATTGGGTCCGGTGGACAATATGCGCAAGCTGCCGCAAAGGCTTTAATTAAGCATACCGATTTGCCGGCTGCTGAAATTATAGAAGAATCATTGCAGATAGCATCGTCCATCTGCATTTATACAGACAACTATTTTTCAATAGATACGTTATAAGAAGGTATACGGATGAATTTGACACCAAAAGAGATTGTAAGAGAGCTTGATAACTATGTAATAGGACAGGAAGCGGCAAAAAAAGCAGTGGCGATTGCGCTTCGAACACGATGGAGAAGACAGCAGCTACCTAAGGAACTCGCCGAAGAGGTTCTTCCCAAAAATATCCTTATGATAGGCCCAACCGGTGTAGGGAAAACTGAAATCGCCAGAAGATTGGCAAAATTAGCTGATGCCCCGTTTATTAAAGTGGAAGCATCAAAATATACCGAAGTTGGGTATGTTGGAAGAGATGTAGAGTCTATGATAAGAGATTTGACATCAACAGCCGTGAACATGGTCAAGAAATCGGAGTCAAAAAAGATTCGACCAAAAGCAAAAAAAGCCGCTGTTGAAAGAGTAATTTCGTTGCTTATGCCTCATGATAAAGATGAACAGGAACGTACGGAATCCAAGGCAAAGATAGCCAAATTACTCAAAGAGGGAAAGTTTGATAGCAGTACCGTAGAGCTTCATACATCAGGTACTCCTTTGCCTCCGGCAGCAATGGGTATATTTGGAGGCAATATTGACGAATTATCAAACAATATTCAAGATATGCTGAGCAACCTTATACCTTCAAAAAAAAGCACCCAACGGAAAGTCGGGGTCAAAGATGC
>JAADFJ010000026.1 GCA_013152955.1 Campylobacterota bacterium | reverse complement strand
ATATTCCATTTTTTAATACATTCCGGACAAAAGACAAGCAAGGTTACGGCAGGTATTTCTTAGCCTGACCTTATTTTTGGTCGTTCAAAAAGTAAAAAAGAATTTTCAAAAAACAGGAAGGGAATACTTGAGATTACCTACTGATGTTCACAATCTTGTCACAGGCAGAATGCCTGTGATACATTAAAGATTGCCGCTGCAGACAGGAAAACGATCAGCAGTGGCTGTATGGAAGATTGTTTATTGCTTCTTATCTGTTATAATAGCAGCAAAAATAGAGTAGGTTGGAGGATATATGAAATTCAGCGGGAAAGTATGGAAATTTGGCAATAATGTTGAGTTGATACGGATGTCATTATTCCGGCCAGATATCTTAACAGCTCGGACCCTAAAATTCTTGCATCTCATGTCATGGAAGATATTGACAGCCAATTTTCCGACAAGGTCAAGACTGGAGACATAATTGTCGCCGGTGAAAATTTTGGCTGCGGATCAAGCAGAGAACATGCTCCCATTGCCATTAAAGCTGCGGGTGTCAAATGCGTTATTGCAAAAAGTTTTGCCAGAATTTTTTTTAGAAATTCGTTCAATATGGGTCTTTTGATTATAGAATCGGATGCAGCCGATAAAATAGATCGATTCGATACCGTAACTGTTGATACCGAAACCGAAAAGGGAGAGATTTACGACTCAACAACAGGCGGAAGGTGGAAGATAGGCAGTCTTCCGGATTTTATACAGGAACTTGTTGAGGTAGGCGGACTTATGAACTACGCAAAAAAACTGGAAGAAAAAAATGCCTGAATTCAATATCTCTGTAATGCCGGGAGACGGCATCGGTCCGGAAATCATGGAGCAAGCTCTTCGCGTACTCGACAAAATTGCAAAAAATTACTCGCACAAATTTAACTACAAAACCGTTTACATAGGCGGATGCTCGATCGACAAATTCGGCAAACCGATAACCGCCGATACGATAGCAACAGTTTTATCAACCGATGCGCTGCTTTTTTCAGCGGTTGGAGGAGAGAAATGGGACAACCTTCCCCAAAATATGCGCCCTGAGGCCGGTCTTCTTGAAATAAGAAAGGCTATTTCGGGATATGCGAACATTCGCCCCATAAAAGTCTTTCCCGCAATGGAGACATTCTCAACACTAAAAGCTGAGGTAATAAGCGGCATTGATATAGTAATTGTCAGAGAACTTGTCAGCGGAATCTATTTTGGAGAACCGAGAGGTGTTGTAAAACTTCCCGATGGAGTCAGAAAAGGATTCAATACCATGTCATATAAAGATTATGAGATTGAACGAATCGCAAAGGTTGCATTCAGCTTTGCGCAGAAAAGAAGAAAAAAAATCACAAGCATAGACAAAGCAAATGTCCTTGATGTTTCAACTTTGTGGCGGGATGTGGTAAGCGAGGTTCACGAAGATTACCCTGATGTAGTTCTTGATTTTATGTATGTCGACAATGCCGCAATGCAGCTTGTAAGAAATCCGTCACAGTTCGATGTAATTCTGGCAGGAAACATTTTTGGAGATATACTCTCTGACGAGGCTTCTATGATCACAGGTTCGCTTGGAATGCTGCCCTCAGCTGCAATCGGGGGTAATGTTGGAATGTTTGAGCCTGTTCATGGTTCAGCTCCGGACATAGCAGGAAAAGCAATAGCAAACCCTGTTGCTCAGATTGTTACCACTGCAATGATGCTTAGATACGGATTAGGTCTCGAAGCGGAAGCAGACGCCGTTGAGAATGCGGTGGACAGGACGCTAGAAAAAGGGTACCGAACTCCGGATATATTTAAAAACGGCAATAAGAAAGTCGACACAATTCGAATGGGTGATGCAGTAATAGAGGAAATATGAAAATAGCGTTCTGCTCCGATTCGCATGACAATATGGCAAATATAAAACGGCTGATTGAATCGGTGATAGATAGAGAAATGGACTATGTAATTCATCTTGGCGATTTCATTGCCCCATTTGCCATACAACCGTTTGCAGAATTAAAAAACTTTATAGGTATTATGGGAAATAATGATGGAGAAGTGATAAGACTTAATGAATTTGCGGAAGGAAAATTAAAAAAAGGACCAGTGGAAATAGTTCTTGACGGAAAATCGTTTCTTCTCATGCATGAACCGTTTGCGCTTAAAAAATTATCTAAGCAATTTGATTATATATGCTATGGTCACACTCATCACTCGGAAATAACAAAAACCGAACGCGGAGCGATAATAAACCCGGGAGAGCTATGCGGCTATTTGACCAATAGTGCAAGCTGGGTATCTCTTGATACTGAAACGCTTAAACTTGGGCTTGTTTCACCCATATAACCCATATAGAAGGATTTTATGGCAAAAATTCTCATGACAAGGCGAATTCCAAAAAAGGCAATAGAAATTTTAAGTGCTGAACATAAACTTGATATAGCCGGCGACAAAAGTTTAGGTTACGATGAACTGTTCGAAATAATTGACCAATATGATGGCGTTCTGAGTATGCTTTCCGATAAATTTGATGAACCGATGATAAAACGAGCAAAACGGCTCAAAATTATCAGCAATTATGCAGTAGGATATGATAATATCGATCTGAAGACTGCCGAAGCAAATAATATAATTGTCACAAATACACCCGATGTGCTGACTGAAGCTACTGCAGAGCTGGCATTCTCACTTATGCTTGCGGCTGCAAGAAAACTGATAGAGGGCGACAAGTTTGTCAAAAGCGGAAAATTTGAGGGTTGGGAACCTCTTCTTATGCTCGGCAAGGAAGTGAGCGGAGCTAATCTGGGCATCATAGGATTCGGCAGAATAGGACAAGCAGTTGCCAAACGCGCAAAAGGCTTTTCGATGAAAATATTCTACAGCCAGAGAAAACGAAATGAAAAGGCTGAAGTTGAATACGGAGCAAAGTTTTTGCTCATTGATGATCTGTTGGCTATTTCTGATTTTGTAAGCATCAATGCTCCACTTAACGCAGAAAGTCATCATCTTTTGAATAAAGAAAGACTAAGCAGGATAAAAAACGGTGCAATTATTGTAAACACCGGCAGAGGAGCCATAATAGATGAAAAAGAGTTGGCAAATGCGCTTATCTCGGGAAAGATTGCCGGAGCGGGACTTGATGTATACGAATATGAACCGGAAATCACAAAAGAACTTTTAGAAATGGACAATGTAGTACTTCTTCCGCACCTTGGAAGTTCTACCGTAAAAACGAGAGACAGAATGGCGGAAATGGCGGCAACGGCAATAGTTGACTGCTTTAAAAACAAAATGCCTCTGCATATTGTGAAATGAAAGATATAAAGCAGCTGGCAAAAGAGGCGATAAAGATTGAGGCTCAGGCGGTAATGAGCCTTGTTGAAAGGGTAGATGAAAAATTCGAAGCGGCAGTTGATGCAATTTTTGAAACAAAAGGAAAGGTGGTGGTAACCGGTGTTGGAAAATCAGGCTTAATCGGGAAAAAAATAGCCTCCACATTTTCAAGTACCGGAACTCCGTCGGTTTTTCTGCACCCCTCAGACGCAGCCCATGGAGATCTCGGCATTCTTATGAGGGGCGATCTTGTAATAGCACTCTCAAAAAGCGGCAATACCGACGAACTCATAACAATTATGCCCGCCATAAAACGATTTGGAAATACACTCATCGCAATAGTAGGCAGCAAAAATTCACAACTTGCAAAACAAGCAGATATTGTTCTTGACGGTTCAGTTGCAAAAGAAGCCTGCCCTCTGGGAATTGCTCCTACTGCCTCAACCACAGTATCGCTCGTTATAGGTGACGCTCTGGCCGCTGCATTGATTGAAAAACGGGGTTTCAGCAAAGACGATTTTTCATCGTTTCATCCATCCGGGACCCTCGGAAGGCAATTGATCTACAGAGTTTACGATCTTATGCATACGAAAGATGAACTTCCGGTCGTAAAAACAGATACAAACATGAACGATCTTATATATGAAATATCATCGAAACGCCTGGGTGTAACAACTGTTGTTGACAAAACCGGATCGTTAACCGGCATCATAACCGACGGAGACATAAGAAGAGCGATTGAGAAAAATATAGACCGCCTTTCTACACTTAAGGCAGGCGAGATATCGACTGTATCACCAAAAATCATCGACAAAAATGAGTTGGCCATAAAAGCGGCAAATGTTATGGAAAAACATAGAATTACAAGCGTCGTAATAATAGATGATATGAATTGCCCCATAGGTATAATTCATATGCATGATATTCTTGCGGCAGGTATCCTGTAAATGATAAAGATGATTCTCACGGATATTGACGGAGTCCTGACTGATGGCAGAATTGTGATATCGGAAAAAGGTGAATTAACCGCATTTTTTGATGTTAAGGACGGGCATATGATAAAGATGGCGCAAAAGGCCGGACTGATTGTGGGAGCTATCTCAGGAAGGTCAAGCAAGGCAAATTCTTACAGAATGAGCGAGCTGGGCATAACCGAGCTCTATCAAAACTGCCATAAGAAACTGCCGCAAGCCGAAATAATTATAAAAAAATATGATCTCTCCTGGAACCAAACCGCCTACATAGGAGACGATGTTATTGATATTCCCGTTTTGAGAAAGGTGGGATTCTCTGCATGCCCTGCAGATGCGGCAGAAGAGGTAAAAGAGTATGTTGATTTTGTTTCTAACTATAATGGTGGAAGAGGGGCACTGAGAGAAATAATAATTGCTATCCTCAAAAAAAACGGTCAATGGCAAAAAGTTCTAAGCGATTACTTAGAATAAAAATCTATAAGTACTCTATATTTGCCATACTTATATTGGCAGGGATATCAATTGTTGTCTCGTCTTTAGAAAAGAAGGCCGGTATGATAATTACCGGTACACCCGACTTCACGGAAAACATTATAAAGAATTTCAGATATAAAAAGATGAAAAACGGAAAACTGCTTTATACCATTGATGCTCCGATAGTCAGAATGAAAGGGAATCGCTATATTATGATCAAGCCTGCCGTTATTTACTTTTCACAAAAACGAAAATATCGGATGAAATCCGAAAAAGCCGTTTACAACAAAAACGGAAATATGGAAGCAACCGGACATATAAAAATAAAAACAAGCGATGGTTATATTATATCAACCGAATATCTAAGATATAATGCCAAAACAAGGATTATGTATGCCCCGCAAAAGATAAGCATAACGGGAAACAAAATTACAGGCAGAGGAATAGGTGCTCTTATAAATATAAAAAAAGGCATCCTGACCATACAGAAAGATGTAACAATAAGATTAACAGACACAAAGTCTTTTATGTGATATAATATTATGAAGTATATAACAGGAAAATCAAAACCGTTAACAGGAAAAATCAGAACGGCATCAGACAAATCAATTAGTCACAGAGCGCTTATGTTCGGACTCTTAAATCATGGAAAAACAAGCATCAGACGACTGCTTGATGCCGATGATGTAAACCACACGATGAAAAACTGTGCAATGCTTGGAGCAAAAATTGAGCATATCGACAACACTCTTTTTGTATCCGGGGGGCAAATCAAAGAACCGAACGACATTCTTGATTTCGGCAACTCCGGAACCGGCGCAAGACTGTCGATAGGCTTGCTGTCGTCCAGACCGATGGTTTCAATTATCACAGGTGACAGCTCGCTGCGCACCAGACCTATGAAGAGAATCATTGAACCGCTTGACAGAATGGGTGCAGTTATATATTCAAGAAAAGGCGGATATCTGCCGGCCGCGGTGATTGGAAATAAACTCAAAGGCATAAAATATGTCAATAACATTGGATCGGCTCAGGTTAAATCTGCAATAATGCTTGCATCACTTGCCTGTGAAGGCAAAACTATTATAGAAGATCCCAAACATTCAAGGGATCACACCGAAAGACTTCTGATTCAAAGCGGAGCCGACATCAATATATACGGCAGCAGAATAGAGATTTCGGGATCGGAAATAGACAGCAGACTTGAGATCATGATTCCGGCAGATTTTTCATCGGCAGCGTTTCTGATCGCTTACGCTCTGCTAAAAAAAGATTCGGATATAATATTAAAAGATGTCGGCATAAATCCAACAAGAACCGGAATGCTGAATGTGCTGAAACTTTTCGGAGCAAAAATTGATCTGCTGAACCAGACGTCTTTTGGGCTTGAACCCGCAGCAGATATTCATGTTACATATCAAAAAAAAGAGATGAGAGGCACTGCAATCCCTCAAGAGCTGGTAGTCAGTGCAATTGATGAGATTCCCATAATTGCAGCGATTGCAGCATCAATTGAAGGAAAAACGGTTATTAAAGGAGCAGGAGAACTCAGGTATAAAGAATCCGACCGCATAGACCTTATTGTGAGAAATCTTACTGCAATAGGCGTCAAATGCACCGAATATGCTGACGGATTTGAAATCGAAGGATCTGAAAAGATTAAGAGTGCCGATATCATCACAAAATTTGACCATAGAATCGCTATGAGCTTTATTATCTTAGGATCTGTTTTTGAAACGGCTCTAAAGGTTTCAGACATAGAATCGATAAAAACATCTTATCCGGGATTTTTTAAAAACTTAACGCTTCCTTATTAACTCACCTTAGGCACAAATTTCATCACAGATCTCAATAAAACCAATACGGCAAAGCGTCCTGGGGCTAAAAAAACACTCTGCGGCACATTTACTTGAACAAGGTATTGGTTTAGGGTATATTCAAGAGTTGCTGGGGGCAAATGGTTCAAAAACAACAAAGATTCATACTCATTCATGTATCCAAAAAGACGATTGGTAAAATTGAAAAACCCTGCAGATAACTTTTTTGAATAGGAGGAAATGATAATAGGATGGTAAAAGAAAAATATGAACAGATAGATTTGAAAAAATTAAAAAAAGAGTACAATATCCCATGGCTAACTGAAGAAGGATATGTAGACTATTCAAAATATCCGATTGAACATCCTATAAAAGATGCACTAAGTAATGATGCGCAAAAATTCCGGGATGCTTGCAGATTGTTAGGAAGTATGTCGTGTGAGGGAAGAAAAGATACTGCGATATTTTTGTTTGGACTCATTTGTTATTATAACAATAACATAAAAAAACTTGAAATAATTGTAGAAAATCTTAGGTATTTTGAAACGAAAGAATGTGTTAATTTTTTATTTGGTGAAATCGAGCGAGTAAAAAGTAGTAATACAACCAGAATATACATAAATACTATAATTGATGTTCTATGTAGTTTTTCATCTGATTTAGTCTTAGAGAAATTTATTGAATTTTCGGAAAATAAAAAATTTAGTTATAGAATGCGAAATAAATTTTTAGCAGTTGTTGAAGAATTAGAATATAGAGAATGAACTACCCTGCTGCAAACAGCGGAGTTCTTTATTCAGATAAATAAATAATTTGATATCATAATATGCGCATTCGCTCTCTGTCAGATATAGATGCCGCATCCTCTAAATTAAGTCTATAATTAACAGAGGGAGCAAAAACCGAATACCATGATAGATAAATTATACAGAAATAAGTCATCAAGTCAAAACAGACTTATTTTAACAAAGCGCATTTTCCCAATTCTACCTATTTTTCATAAACATACAATTATTTCGGAGTGAGCGGCTCTATATCTGTTCTATTTTTAGATGATCCTCAACAAATAAAAGATAGCAGCAAACCGGAAGCTTATAAATTTCTCCTGCAATC
>JAADFJ010000025.1 GCA_013152955.1 Campylobacterota bacterium | reverse complement strand
AATATAAGCAAAAATAAGTTTCGTACAGCATATCAATGATAGGCGATAATCGATGCAGTTTAGATAAGTGAAAAATTATTTAATAAGGAGAGTATGTATGCTAAAAGAAGAAACGGTGAATGCGCTTAATGAGCAGATGATGAAAGAGTTTTACTCGTCATACCTTTATCTCTCAATGTCGGGTCATTTTGAACAAATCGGGTTAAAAGGCTTTGCGCATTGGATGTTTGTACAATATCAAGAGGAAACCGACCATGCACTAAAATTTTTTAATTACCTGAAATCGCAGGGCAGCAAAATCAAACTGATGGAAATAAAAGAGCCCGAACATGAGTGGAGTTCCATTCTTATGGTTTTTAATGAAACATTGAATCATGAACAATATGTAACTTCCTGCATCAACGATCTTGTGGATATATCGGAAAAATCAAAAGACAGGGCAACATGGAATTTTTTGCAGTGGTTCGTCGATGAGCAGATAGAAGAAGAAGAAAATGTAAGAAATGTTATTGATCAGCTTAATTTAATAGGCGACAACAAAAGTGCTCTGTTTTTATTGGATAAAGAAATCGGACAAAGAATTTATGTGCCCCTTGCAGCAGGTCAGACCGGCAAATAACAATTCTCATTTATATTGTATATTTAGCGGCACTCGGAGAAACCGACGTACAATAAATATGTGCGCAGTTTCTCATGAGATTTTCTGCAGAGCGGCTCTATTAATTCTAAGCGTTTCGAATTGAGAAGTTCGAATCAATCTCATTAAGACGTAAATTGCAGATAATAGCAGAGCTATTGTCAAATTTGCAGCGAAAGAGGTAGTCTGTGTGCGGGCAGCCGCACTCAGACAGGCTATGCAGAGGGAGACTATTTGATGAGGCGCAAGATGATCGTTTACAGATTAGCAGAAGTGCCCTTAACTAACAGGTTAAGTCAAACTTTCTTTGGCTTATGTGAAAACGCTTATTGTGCAGCGGCCTCACAATCTTTGGTCAAAGTTGAATTTCTGCTCCATTTTACCAAATTTTATTTTTCCGTTTAATCTCAAGTGATAGTTTTTTATATATCCCCGGGCATCAATATTGATTTGCCCGCGAACAGAAATCTTTTTTATAAGCAGCTGATTATCTTCATTCTTTATTTTTGTTTTTATCAGCAGATTTCCCTGAATAGGAAAAGGCAGTTGAAAATTCTTTATGGAATTTTTAAATATGGAAGAAGGGGTTTCGATTGTTATATACCATAAGTTTTTATTTTTTTTGACAGCAACGGATGCAAGATCGGCTGCCGAGCGCAATTGGAACCTAAGAAAATTTTCTCCAAAAAGATATTTAAAAGGATAAACCTTCGCTTTTATTTTATCAAAATGAAACAGGTAACCGTTCTTTTTTATTGAGACATTGCTCGCACTTAAGGAAAAAAGTGATGCATCCGTTATATTGTAGTAAACCTGAAGCTGCATATTTTGAATATATTTATTAATCAGATTATCGTAAATATCTTTATACGGAAGCAAAAAAGCAAGTGCCGCAAAAAGTGTAATGAGAAAAACGGCAAATCCCGCAAACAGCTTTTTCATTCAGATTTCTGAATTACCAGATCCAGGTCTATTAAATCAGGAGCGGTAAAATTTTTTGTAAGCGCAAAATGTTTTATATCAATATTGTTATATGAGTCGATTTTTTCGATAAGGTATAAAAATTCTCTCAGATTTAATGTTTTAAGTTTTATATCTATCGTTTCCGTTGCTTCATTCAGCAGAGGTGTAACCGATAAAATTTTTCCGTTCAGATGACCTCGTCTCTTTAATATCTGAACAAATGAAAAAAGATTATTCGAGAACAGCTTCTTCGTTTTTTTACATTTTTCAAGTTTATTGTACAGCACGACTATCTTTTGATACTGCTTATTTTTAGCATAAACATCAGATGCGGCTGCGGAATTATTGGCTTTTATATAGATGACCGATACAATAATAATAATTAGTGCAGCTCCCGCAATGCACAATGTTAAAAGATTTTTTTTGACTAATTCTTCTATTCTCATTTTCGTATTCGATTACCTTGCATTATATATAAGACCAAATTCAAGTTTACCATTTCTGCTTTTAGTGCTCTTCACCTTTGCATTAATATGCAGAATTTTATTAAGAGCGTTTAGGTAGCCAAGCATCGAATCGTAATTTGCGGCATCCCCTTTGATCTTGAATCTTTTTTTGTCATAAACAATTGACTTAATTTTAGTATCGGGTTTCTTAGCTTTACTCAATGCATATACAAGATTCATCGGTTTGATTCCTTGTTGAATTTCGCATTGTTTTGCTTCATACAAAAGCATGCCGTAGGGATCCCGATATTTTTTGCCGTTAAAGGCTTTTTTATAAATAAGATCGATTCTGTTTTCGATTGATGACAGATCCTTCCTCGTGCCCTCGTATCTAAATATTTGTCCCGATATAATTAAAATTACTATAATAGCCGCGGCAGCTATTACCGGAGCGCTCTTTGCTAAATTAAAATCCGTTGTCTTGTCCTCAACAGACAATCTGATAGCTTTATGACGTCTCTCATGTATCAGACTTATCAGATCGCCAATGTTATGCATCATATCGGCATCAGCCTGCTTATACTTGCGAATGTCCCCTAATCTATGTTTTACATCTTCATAGCTGCCTTTGATATAGCAGGCAAGTTTTTTGCCGTCAAAAGCTGCCGAAACGGTTTTTCCTGTGTAAACAAACGAAGATTTTATGTTTGCATATTGGATGAGAAGCGGAGTAGTTATAAAAACCGCGTTTTTGAGTATCTCCGGCCTTTTAATATTTTTTATATCTTCCGACACAATATATCCTATAGCCCCATTTGGATTGGGAATATAATCTATAAAGCCCGTCTCTTCGGGAAAAATCGTTTTTGTATAAGCTCTCACTGTCTTTTTTGTATTTCTTTTTGCAAGAATATCGGTTTGAAAGAAATAAAAAAAATGATCCGGCAAAACAACATATAACTTTCTGTTATAAACAAACTCAAGGGCAATCTTTGTCAATTTTTTATTATAGAAACTCCATTCATCGTTTTCATATAATGCTATTACGATATCATTCATAAGATGATTTCCCCTCGAAATATTTTGCCAATTTTGTTTGCCCGTTCTCTCTTCTTATCAGAGCAGTTACATTATACTCTTTTTTCCCAAAGTTTACCACAATTTTTATAATAAAGTTATCGCTTGTTGTAGTGATATACGGCTGAATTGCAAGATACTGATTATCATTTATGCCCGGCACATTTCTCAATTGGGTTATATTTTCAAAAGGATGTTTTTTTCTGTATTTTATGATATTGCCGGCAGCATTTGCGACTTCGGGTAAATATGCTTCCAGAATATTTTTGTCTGCAAAGTTTATATTGATCGATTGACTGCCGTCTACGGTAAAATAGGAACCGAATTTTTCAGCAAACTGATTTAAGCCTTCTACATAATCAATCTCTTTTAATGAATAAAAAGGCTCTTTGTCCGGATGATAGGGCGGAAGTCTGTCTTGATAGTAGTTCTCATCGTATTTTTGTTTCTTATCTATCCATTCCCTGATATAACCGACCGCATTCTCATCCGTATCATTCTCAGATAATATCTGTTTCAGCGCATTTACCGTTCTTTCTTCTACAGCTTTATCATTCGATGAAATTTCATTTATGTCAATCTTTGCATTTGCAGGCGCAACCTGAACCGATATAAAGCCTCCTTTTATCGGAACCGACGGAAGATCCGCCCACGCATCATCATCTGAATCATAACCGTTGTTATCATCGTTTATTATTTTTTTTACATATTTAAGTGCAGAGTGCACATAAAAGCTTGCCTGATTATTCTGATACAGTCTTTGCGTCCAATCAAGATCGTTTGATACTTCGCTAAGCAGAGTAACGGCTCCTGCGGCGAGGACAGCCGTAAAAATCAGCACTACAATTAATATCGATCCTCTATTGTTCAATCATGCCTCTTTGCGTAATATTATATACCCTGCCCTTCGATCTAAGCGATATTTTCACAATTTGCGATATATTGTCCTGCCACCTTCCGTTAAGGTAGAATTTATAATCGGCTTTACTGAAAACGGTTGTCAAGGGAATAAGCAGATCAATTCCTGTTTTGTCGTCTTTTTCCTCTCTATATAAGAACCTTTTTCCGTTGTCGTTTTGTGAAAGCCAGTAGCTTACATTTACCGGTACGGCACCGTTAAAAAAAAGTGAATGTGTAGTAACAAAAGAAAGCTTTTTCGTCATTCCATCGGTTTCTATCTTGAAATTACCTATTTTGCATCTTATATCAGCCTGCATGATCAGCGATATCTTGTCTAATATCTCTATTCTCTCTTTTTTTGCTTCTATGTAACTTTTTGCATTAATCAGACCGTCAAATGTTTTCATAAGTCCGACAATAATTATACCCGAGAGTACAATCGCCACCAATATTTCAATGAGCGTAAAACCGTCTCTTTTTCCTATAGAGCGCATTCTAATAGTAAAAGACATAACTTATACTCACATCACCTTTTTTGAAACCCCATTCTAATTTTATAATATCATAAGTACCTATTTTTCGTTTGCTAATCTTCTGGGCATCTATGCCGTCTTTTGATATATAAATCCAGCCGTCTGTTGCAGCAGGATAGTTGTCTATGGATGGATATATAATGCTGTTTGCATTCATAATTAAACCGAGTCTTTCTTCGGCAATGTTTTGAGCATAAAGCGTCTGATTTATAATTCCATAAATTCCAAACACGATAATGGCAAATATAACCAGTGCAATGAGTACTTCAATCAGTGTAAATCCGTTTTTCATATCGATTTAAAATCCAGCAACAGCGGTTCCGATTCAAATCTCTCGTCGTTACTAAACATAATCTGTACGCTATCCATAATTCCGGAAGGGTAAACAAAAAAATAATATTTAATCCCCTCTTGATTTGTACCGTTTACTACCGCGGAAAAAATTCCGTTTTTTAATTTATAGCTCTTTTTCCCCATATGAATAGTGTCGGAATCTTTTACTCCCCAGATCATAACAGGCTTATCCGATGCAATCGCCTTTTTGTATGCATCCGCTAAAATAGTATTAAGTATGTTGGATCTGTTGGCATTCGCACTATTGAAAAAGCCTTCAATATTCGGAATAGCAGAAACAAAAGCCATGGTCAATATAACCATAACAACCATGACCTCCAGAAATGTAAATCCTGTCTTATCGCGAAAATAAAAATATGCAGTTTTTTTTCTTTTCCGTAACATCATTTAAATAACGACAGCAGCAGATGTCTGCAGAAGCGTTGGCAAAGTTCAAAACAAGTTTCAATGCCCTTTATAATTACCGGCATTTCGGATTGAGAGTCCGAACCTGCCTCGATAAGGCACAAATTGCAGGCAGTAACGGGGCTGTTTTCCGGATTTACAGTATAGAAGAAGCTAATTTGGAGTCGAAGATGATTGTTCATGGATTAACAGTCTGTTGAAAAACTCTTTTTTATTTCTTTGTTTATTATTTCTCATATTCTTCCGTTATTAAAACACTCTCTCCCTTTGTCATTCCATTGTTCTCCTTTGTCATCGTTGCCTTTTGTTTGTCATTCCGTGCTTGACACGGAATTTTATAGCACCCCAAAACATTCGTACAATAAAGTCAGGATTCCCGCCTACGCGGGAATGACAAAAAGGGCAAGTGTCATTTCGTGCCTAATACAGAATCTGTCTATAAAGTCCGGATACCCGTTTTCACTGACATAACAACTCTCTTTGCAATATCGGTCTTTATCAACAGCCTTTTAATGGAGTACCCTTTAACGCAGTTTCCAGCTTTCAATATCTGCATTAAAACCGCTTCCGCCCTCCTTTCCGTCTGCTCCTAAACTGATAATCTCATAATCGCGCCCGTTATCACCCGGAGACCTGTAAATATAGGCGTTTCCCCATGGATCCAGAGGAACCGAGTTTGTATCAAGATATCCGCCCTCCTTCCAATTATTCGGTACAGGCGGCTCTTCCGGTTTTTCAATCAATGCCTTTAATCCCTGTTCGGTTGTAGGATAAGTTCCATTATCAAGCTTATACATTTTTAGCGACAGTTCTATAGCCTTTATATCGCTTTTTGCCTTTACTATACGAGCTTCATCCGGTTTATGTATAATTTTAGGCACAAGAAAGGTAGCCAAAATACCTAAAATAATTACAACTATCATAAGCTCCAAAAGCGTAAAGCCCTCTTTTTTTCTCATTTCATCACCTTCCGTCAATTTTTTATTTTATAAGCTGATTTATATCAAACAGCGGCACCATAATCGACATTACTATAAATCCCACAACAACTCCTAAAAAAAGAATTGCTGCAGGTTCGGCCGCTGAAACAACAATTTTAAGCAGCTTATCAATATCTTTTTCATAATAATCTGCCATTCTGCCTATAAATTCAGACAGTTTTCCGCTCCTTTGACCGGTATTTATGCTTGCAATAAACATTCTGTCGAAAAACCCCGCTTTCTCAAACGCTTTGTCTACAGCCATACCGCCTTCTATATTCTCAGCCGTTTCTTCCATCCGCTTGCAGAACAGATGATTACTTATCACAGTATAGCTTGACCTTACCGCATCAACCAGGGGTATTCCGGCTTTAAGCTGAAATGCCAACACAGACGAAAAACGCGCAATCCGCAGTTTGCGATATGCGGAAATACCGAGCAAAAACTTCTCAATCGTGTTCCTGAACCCTTCAACTCTTAAATAAACAAGCCGAAAAATAACAATGCCGACAACAGCAAAAACAAACGATTCGAGGAAATAATTTTTCATAAAACTGCCGACTGCAATAATAACCTTTGTTACTGTAGGCAGTGATTTGTGAAGCGACAAAAAAATATGCTGCATCTTCGGAACAATATATATTAACAGAAAACTCACCACTGCGGCTCCCAAACTCAAAATAAATGCAGGATAGGCAACGGCAGAAAGCAATTTATATCTCAATGCACCTTTATTTTCTTCATAATTGGCGATTGTAAACAATACCTTATAAAGACTTCCGGTTTTCTCGGCAATCTCTATCATATTCAGATATACCGGATACCGGACCGAAAATCTTAGGATATGTCCTTAAAGCTGAGGAAAATTTCATTCCTCCGCTGACTTTATCTTTTATATCCAAAAGCCGGTCGCTCAATCTGCCTTTTTCCTGAGATGCTATTATACCAAGAACTTCGACGAGCGGTATTGAGCTTTCAAGCAGTGTAGCCAGTTTAAAAAATAGATTAGCTCTCTGTTTTTGAGATACTCTGAAAAAATATTTTGAAAAAATTCCGGTTGATTTGGATGATTCTTTTTCGATTTTTTCCAGATTATCGGAAAATATTCCTCTGCTTTTTAATACGGAAACGGCCTTTTCTTTCGCTTCCGATTCTATAGTTCCGGTTTTTTTACGGCCGGATGCGTCATAAGCAATATATTTAAAAACAGGCATCTTCTACAATCTTGTCGCTAAAATGATTTCCTCCGGTATAGTTACTCCGGCTTTTACTTTTTTGATACCATTCGCAAGTATAGTTTTCATACCGCCGATGACTGCTGCTCTTTCGATCTCTTTGGCATCGGCTCTTTTCATTATTTTCTTTTTTATATCTTCGGTCATATCCATAATTTCAAAAATACCTATGCGTCCCGAAACGCCGCTATCTCTGCAATATTTACACCCGGTACCTTTTTTATATCTATCAATATCCATACCATACTGTTTTATTATATCAGCAGTTTCATGATCTACTTCGGCATCAGTCAGACAGTGAGGGCAATTTCGCCTGACGAGTCTTTGACCGATAACCATCAATATTGATGACGCAAGCAGGAACGGTTCAACTCCCATGTCTATCAATCTCGCCAATGTTGTAGATGCATCGTTTGTATGAAGCGTCGAAAGAACCAGATGCCCGGTTAACGATGCGGAAATTGCAGCTTTAGCGGTTTCGACATCCCTTATCTCTCCGACAAAAATTATATCGGGATCCTGACGCAAAAAATATTTCAGCGCTTTGTCGAATGTAAGTCCTATTTTGGGGTTGACTTGAACCTGCGCAACGCCGTCCATTCTATATTCAATCGGATCTTCTATTGTCAGGATATTCTTTTTGACTGTTGCTATATCTCTAATGGCAGCATAAAGTGTGGTGGTTTTACCGGATCCTGTAGGTCCGGTTACCAGTATTATTCCGTTCGGATAAGACAATTTGTTTCTGAACAGTTTAAGCGATTCACTGTCCAATCCAACATCTGAGAGGCTCAGCATATCCTGATTTGCATCCAAAATTCTAAGGACAGCCTTTTCTCCCGAAACAGTAGGAATCACCGAAACGCGAATATCAACTGTTTTTGCCCCTATATTTACTCTTATGACTCCGTCCTGAGGTCTTCTTGATTCTG
>JAADFJ010000024.1 GCA_013152955.1 Campylobacterota bacterium | reverse complement strand
TTGTTTTGTCCGTAATTTGCGCGAACGGGTTTAACGGCAACTTTATTGTCTGTTCCGAATATCTTGTTATATACATCTGCGCCATAACTGGTTTGCAACGGCTCATCTTCAATAATTTTAAAGGTTCTTTTCCCGTCGGTTCGCCTTTCAGCCCTCAGAGAAATAACATTTTTCATCTTCCTATCATAAAAACCATGCGCAAATTCATACGAATGCGTAACAAAAAAGATTTTAATTTTTTTCTCCAATAATGCGCTTACTATCTGCCTTGCAATTTCCGAGCCTTCTCTTTCATTTGTAGCAGCAAATGATTCATTAAATAACAGCACGGAATTTGAAGTTATATTATCTGCGATATCGCTCATTCTGCTAAGTTCTTCATCCAGTTTTCCGCTGTTCATAGCGGTGTCTTCTTCTCTTTTATAATGCGTGAACAGGCCGCTGCAGACATTGGCGCAAAAAGACTCGGCCGGTACAAACATTCCGCATTGCATCATTAGCTGCGCCAAACCAACGCTTCGCAAAAAAGTTGATTTACCGCCCTGATTGGCGCCCGTGATCATCACAAGACTCTTGTTATCGGCATTCACATTATTACCTACAATTTTGCGCCCTATACTTAAAGCCAAACATAAGTCATATAAGCCCTTAAAAGAATGTCGAAATTCGCCTAAATTTACAGGCAGAGGAAAAGAGATCGGTTCTTCTATTTGAGCAAGCCGGCTATGCAAATTCAAACAACCGACATAAAAGGCCAATTCGGTTCGCAGCATGTTAAAAAAACTGAGAATATGATCATTTGACTGGGCAAGCGAATTGGCAACAAGATTGATTCCTCTGTCTCTTAATTCCGACAGCGCTTTATTGCCGCTTTCGTCGCGATCGCTGATAGTAAAGCTGTAAACTGGCGGCTTTTTGGCAAAGATTTTATCCACCCAACTCTGTTTTTTGTCGTGTGGTTTACGGAGTATATAATTGGCGCCTTTATTACCTTTTTTCAATTCGGCGCTTATCAAAACTCCGTCATGAAACTTTAATTCTCTTAGATGATTTTGGACTCTGGCAAAATATTCATCGTCAAGTTCTTTGTTGAGTACAGCGAAAAATGCCGTAAAGCCTTCCGATTCAAATTTATCAGCATGTTCATTTGACACCTTCTTAAGTTTTTTGAGCATATCTACAAATATCTGCAGTACTTCTATTGATCTGCTGAGTATCGCGCCGGGGTATTTGCTAAAAAATCCGAAATATACTTTTTTCTCACTTTTAATCGCCTGAACGGCTATTTCATAGATATTTCTGACAATAGAAGAATTCTCTATGCAATCCTTAAGAATATTTTGACGATATTGTATCGTTTTTAGATCTTTTAAACTTGATAAAACAGCTTTTTCCGCAACTTCAAATAAGAATTTATCATCGGACGCCATAGCATCAAACAGCGTGTTTAATTCCAGGTCTTGTATCAGAGCCTGTTCATTCGAAGGTAATTTCTGCTGTAGATCAAAATCACGATCTCTATACATCAAAAAAGCCTTCATGACTTTATGCGCTCCTTCAAATGATTATATGTAAGTCGATATTTTTCGGCAATTGACAACGCATAAGCAAGTCCGTCGGCAGGCCTTCTTTGAATTTTATATGTTCGTATCGCCGGATTTTGGGGAACAACCGTGCTGATCATACTTACGGTTTTGTCACTGGAAGAAACCAATTCATCTACAAATGTTACCCAAACGCACAGCAAATCCAGCTGTGTTATTTTCTCCATTATCTTTTTACTCAAAAAGATAGCATCTGCTAATGTTGTCGAGGTAAAAATCTCATTCATTATGATAATACTGTCCGAAGTAGCTTTGTTTAGAATATCATAAATTCTGACTAAATCATCTTCCAGTTTGCCCCTCAAATTCTTGATGTTCTCTTCTTTCTCAAAATGCGTAAAGAGCTTGTCATACAAAAAGAGTTGCGCCTTTCTGCCCGGAACCGGACAGCCTATACCGGCCAGATAATGCAGCTGTCCGAAGGTACGCGCAAAGGTTGTTTTACCGCCCTGATTCGGACCGGTTACTACAAATGCACGTTCTTTGTCTTTCAGATAAAAATCATTGCAGACAACGGATGATTTTTTTGTACTAAATTTATAGGCCAAGGCCAAATCAAACCCTTCGTAATCGTAAACCTCTTTACTTGCTGTAGCGATTTTAGGATAACAAAATTTCAATCCGGCTTGTTTAATTACTGCAATAAACTCTAAATATGCAATATAAAATTGTATTTCCCTGTCAAAAATACCAATTGTTTTATCCAAATAATTATCATTTTTCGCGCAAAAATTGTCAAGATCAAAAAATATGTCAGGGTAGAGCTGGGCTACTAAATCCAGTACTTTCGCTTCAACATGATTCATTTCCGGTGACTCATGAAATTTGACTCTATAATCTTTTACCGCTCCCTGTTTGAATTTTCTAAATGTTTCCTCAACATCCGCACTGTAATCAATTTCAGATTCATATTTGCGAACCTTAATGTGATTCCCTTTAATAAGCAGGCAGTATTTTATTTCCGATAAATCGGCCTTTATCTTTTTCATTTCCGCCTGAAGCGAGATAAAACGATCCGAATTGGTGTAATCCGTTAAATATTTACGAAAAGCCGATAATCCGCGCGATTTTAAATCTGCGAGAGATAAATTATACAATAGATCATTCACGGAATCGCAATAAATTTCTACAGCATCTAAAAACCATCTTTCCTTTAAATATTTGTAATAAAGCTTATCTAACCGCGCAAGATATTCCCGCATTGTACGTATTTTTTGTTCAAATAATTTTATATTTTCGAACAGAACCTGATTTTCAAGATCCTGCATTATTTCATGACGATACTTAATTGTGTCAACATTACTCAAAGAAGTATAAAAAAACGGTTTTAAGTTGTATTCCTGCTTGTCGGCTGTAATAACATTTATGATTTGGTCAAGATTTAAATCAACAAAAAAAGCGGGGGCTTCGAGTGTTTCTTCTTTTATGCTGTCTTCAGCTTTTTCAAATAGTATGTTATGAAAGGTCATTGACAAAAAACCTCTTCACCGAATTGCAGCCATTTATCCCCGTTATCAATTTGATTCGGATACATTCCGATTTCCGGCACAATTCGGCTTGTCGTCTCCCGATCCTTGATTGTCTTGCAGGCAATCCATATCTTGAATTTACTGCTACAGCTCTTTCGCTTCATCTTCTTTCCTTTTGCATGAAAAAATATCTTTTCGAGGTTCAGTATACTAAATATAACTGAATTTATCTACATCAAAAAGACCTTTGTCGGTGAGTTTTACATGACCGATAACCTCAAGAGCCATAAAGGAAAGTGCTGCAAACGGATCAGACAGGCCGCTTCCCAAAGATTTTGCCATATCTTTTAATGATTTTAATGCTCCCGATACTTTCTCCGGAGCCATATCCGTTACTATACCGGCGATTCTTAACGGCATAAACAAAATCTTATCTTTATCAACGGCTGCCAACCCGCCCTTTTCTTCAATAATCTTATTGACTGCTTTTTTTATCATCTCATCTGATGTGCCCACTGCTATAATGTTATGACAATCGTGAGCAACTGATGAGGCTATTGCACCTCTTTTTAGACCGAATCCTTTTATTCTCGCAGCTGCTCTGTTTCCATTGCCGTATCTCTCAAAAATTACAAGTTTAAGGAGATCGCCGGCCAAATCAAACTCTCCCCGATCGCCTTTTAGTATAATCTTATCGGTAATAAGACTTCCGTTATTTACTCCTATGCAGAACTGTTTTAAGTGTTTCGGTATTGAGGGTATTTCCTTTACGCAATTAATATCAATGCTGTTAAGAAAAGTTTCGGGGACAGCAAAATGCCTTTTTGATCGCTCATCGTAATTTTCCAAAAGAATCGATCTTACATTAAACTGCTTATCAAGCAAAACAAGATATCCGGCGCTGCCCTCTTTTATCTCTGCAAATTTCTGCATATTGTAATAAACCAATCCATTGTATGCTGCAGCCTTCAGAGCAAGAATCGGTCGGATTCCAAGCTCTATAGCCTTTTTGAGATTGTAGTTTATGTGCCCGTATCTGATTATATCCGATGTATTTTTATCATCACTGCAGAACATTACATCATCAGGATACTCTTCTATTATCCTGTAAGCATCGTCATTCGTATGCTCTGCGCTTCCCTCTCTGATAAAAACCTTCATTCCATGTTCGATCTTATGCTTCAGTTCTTCATAGGTTTCACTTTCGTGATCATCTTCCACGCCCGCTTTAATATATTTTTCCAGCTCCGTATCTGTAAGCAGCGGCGCGTGTCCGTTTATACGCTTGCCTGCTCTTTTTGCAGCATCAATCATGCGGACGAATCGTTCATCATTATTGATCACCGCAGCCGTATTCATAAGTTCTCCGAGTGAAACAACCTCATCAAGTTTTAAAAATTGCTCAACATCGTCGGCATCAATTCTGCCTCCGTTTGTTGCAAAATCTGTTGCAGGCACACATGAAGGAACGGCAAATTTTATATTGCAGCGGCTATTTCCGCCCTCATTGATAAAAAATTTTAAACCCTCGGGACCTTTAACATTGGCTATTTCATGCGCATCCGCAACGGCATGAAGTGTGCCCTGATTTAACACCAATTCTCCAAACAGAGACGGTATCAGGCAAGAACTTTCTATATGGCAGTGACAATCTATAAATCCGGGTGTGAGATATCCGTTTTCACCGTCAATTATCTTTTTTCCCTTTAGAGACCGATTACTGAGACATTTTATCAAACCGTCCTTTATGCCAACATTTTTGTGAACAAATTTCAAAGAATGAAAATCAGGTACAAGAACATTATTAACCGCAATATCCAACTTAACGTCCAACGGCATTTTTATTCAAAAGACTTTTTCTTATAAATGATACAAACAAGGGATGAGGTTTTTCAAGTGATGATTGAAGTTCAGGATGAAACTGGCATCCTACATAGAACGGATGTTTCGATAGCTCAACGATCTCAACCAGCGATCCGTCACCCGACACTCCCGAGACCTTTAAGCCGTTTTTCTCAAGTTCAACAGCTTTTTTCGTTTCAAGCTCATATCGGTGACGATGCCGTTCATAAATTGGGTTTATGCCTATATACGCTATTGAAGCTGCCGTTCCATTTTTAATTTTACACAAGTATTGTCCTAGTCTCATGGTGCCGCCCTTGTCGTCTGTCAAACTTCTGAAAACTTCATTGCCGTCTTTATCAGTCCAGTTTTTTGCCAGATCTATGATGGGATAATCTGTTTCCGGGTCAAATTCGGTCGAATTGGCATTTTTATGTTCCAGGACATTTCTTGCAAACTCTATCACTGCACATTGCATACCAAGACAGATTCCAAGCATCGGAGTCATATTCTTTCTTGCAAATTCTGCCGTTTTTATTTTTCCCTCTATACCTCTGGTACCGAATCCTCCGGGAATAATAATCCCGTGCACGCTTTGCAGCTCCTTTATCGTTTCCTGTTTATCTATGTCCTCAGCTTCTATCCAAATAAGTTCGGCTTTTGCGCCGAGATTGGCTGCTGCATGCCTGATTGCTTCAACAAGACTTTTATATGATTCCTTCAATCCCATATATTTGCCCACCAGCGCTATTCTTACATCTGCTATAGGATTATTCATTCTTTCCACAAGCTGCTGCCACTCTGACATCTCAAAAGACCTTTTATCTTTCAGCTTAAGCTTTTTTACAACAACCTCATCGATACCCTCTTTATGAAGTTTTAACGGCACATCATATATATTTTCAGCATCCAGAGCCGTTATAACAGCCTCTTTCTCTACATTGCAAAATAGCGAAATTTTCTCTTTTATATCATCATCAAGAACTTTTTCGGTTCTGCACAACAGAATATCGGGTCTTATGCCGAGCGATTGAAGTTCCTTTACGCTTCTTTGAGTCGGTTTTGTTTTGATTTCTCCCGCAACCCTTATATACGGCACAAGAGTAAGCAGAATATAAAGTATGTTCTCTCTGCCTATATCGTATTTCAACTGTCTTGCCGCCTCAATAAATGGAAGATTTTCTATATCGCCTATCGTGCCTCCTATTTCGATAAGCACAACATCATTATCCTCTGCCACCGCATGCATTCTTTTTTTAATCTCATCGGTTATATGCGGAACAACCTGCACTGTTTTTCCCAGGTACTCACCGCGCCGCTCCTTTGAAATAACACTCTGATAGATCTGACCGGTTGTAAAATTATTTTTTCTTGTAAATTTTGCGTGAGTAAATCGTTCGTAATGCCCTATATCGAGGTCGGTTTCCGTTCCATCAGCAGTGACATACACTTCACCATGTTGATACGGGCTCATTGTTCCCGGATCAATATTAATATACGGGTCAATTTTCTGTATCGTAATCTTGTATCCTCTTGATTCAAGAAGTTTTCCAAGTGACGCGGTTGCTATACCTTTGCCCAATGAGGATACAACCCCGCCGCATACAATGATGAATTTTTTCATAATATCTCCTATGGATAGATCTCTAAGCGTTTCGGAACATACCAGTCAACAAGGTGATAAAATATACCTGCCTTTTCTTTTTTTATTCCCTTGAAACGTTTCTGTATTACAACAATAGAATAAGGCGAATACAGGAACAGGTATGGTTTATCATTAAATATTATTTTGTTGATTTTTTGATAAATTATTTTTCTCTGTTTTCTATCCATCGTTTTTCGTCCTCTCTCAAGCAGCTTGTCAACTGTTTTATTATGATATCCCACAAAATTAAATCCTCCGGGCTTATCCTGAGAGCTGTCCCATATCGAAAACTGATCCGGATCGGGCGATAACTGCCAGCCCAATAGTACTGCATCAAAATTTCTTGAGTTTACCAGATTTAGAAATGCCTGCCATTCCAAAATTCTGATATTCATCTTTATGCCGATCTTTTTTAGATCCGATTGAATTAGCAGCGCAGCATATTTTCTTTCATTATTTCCCTGATTAGTTACAACAGTAAAAGAAAACTGTTTTCCGTCTTTTATCAGTTTCCCGTCTTTATATATATAGCCGGTCTCTTTTAGAAGTCTTTCCGCTTTTGGCAAATTATATTTACTTGCCCTAACAGAGCTATCATACACCCAGCTTGTAGGAGGATATATACCGTTAGAAACAGTTCCTTCTCCGAAAAGAATTGTATCAATTATCTGCTTCTTATTTATAGCGTAGTTGAGTGCCTTTCTGACTTTTTTATTTTGAAAAAGCTTTCTTCTCAAATTCAGCCCTAAATATGTGTAACCGAAAGACGGGTTTATATAAATTTTATAATTCTCTTTTATTTTCTCAGTTATCTGTCGTTTGAGCTGTATCGGTGATAGTCCCATTGCGTCGATTTTGCCTGTTTCAAGCTGCAGAAATGCGGTGGCGCTGTCCGGAATTATTTTATAAAGAAGATGATCTATACGGGGTGCGCCTCTAAAGTAGTTGTTATTTTTTGTCAAAAGTATTGATTGACCGCTCTTCCATTTTGTCAGTTTGTACGGACCGGTACCAATCGGATGCCTGTTGAATCTGTCAGTTGCCAGATTATGACCTTTTAAAAGATGATAGGGAAGAATTCCCATAGTCCAGCTTGCCAATGCGGGAACAAAAACTGTCTTATAATGTACCCTGAATATATATTTTCCTATCGCCTCCGCCTTATCTATCAGCATAAAATCCGTTGAATAAGGTGTTGCAACCTCTGGATTTTTCAGAGCTCTATATGTAAAAAGCGGGTCTGCAGATGTAAACTCAACTCCATCCTGCCACTTTATACCTTTTCTTAAAATAAATGTCACCGTTTTGCCATCTTTTGAAACTAAATATTTTTTTGCAAGATCACCGGTCAACTTAAGATTAGCATTATATTTCAACAGACCGTTGAAAATCCACCCTGAAATTTCGCCGGAAGCAGAATCTGTTGCAAATATCGGATTGATTCGGCTTGCATCTCCGATTGATCTCTGCACAAGAGTTGAGGCATAAGAACTCACAGAAAATAGAAACAGGTATATCAATGCCGCACCGCATAATATTGCGGCTGTTTTTATCTGAATATAGAGTCCTGCGGTGTATCGAATGAGTAGTGACCGATTCTGCATAAGCATATTCACTTCTTAACCAATGTTAGGCAGAATCTCAGGCTCATAATACGAATATAGAGATTATTTAGTAGTTTTGCCGCTTTTTGCAGGTATTTTGATATTTGGATTTATCGGTAAAGTCGGTAATTTTTTGACTTTTTTATGAATTACCTGTGTATTGGTAACCGATCTGGTATTCGTTCCAATCAATGCATTGTTTATAAGAAACGCATTAACAACAAACAGAATGCCCAAAACCCAGGTTAATTTTGCCATAAACGGCAAAGGACCTCTGCTGCCGAATACCGTTTCGCTTGCTCCGGCTCCGAAGGATACTCCCATTGTAGCTCCCTTGCCCTTTTGCATCAATATAATACCTATGAGCAGTATGCTCAAAAAAAACTGTCCGAAAATCAATAAAGTCAACATTTTCTTACCTCTTTAAAAATATCTATAATTTGTAAAAAGGAGCTTGCATTCAAACCGGAGCCTCCAACAAGCGCCCCATCGATTAAAGTCTCAGATGCAATTTCCTTTGCATTATCCGGTTTCACACTTCCTCCATAAAGAACAGATGCTTTCACTCCCTTTTCTCTCAACTTTTGTCTTATCAGTTTAATCGTTTCTCTTATCGTAACAACCTCAGCTGCAACGCCTGTGCCTATGGCCCAAACCGGTTCATAAGCTACAATCAGCGACATAGACAAATTATCGATTATGTTTAATTGCTCAGATAAAACCGACTCTTTTTTACCTTTCCTTTTTTCGTCAAGGGTTTCTCCTATACAATATACAGGAATCAGGCCTGCTCGCTTTGATGCTGCAAGTTTCTTACGCAAAAGGTCATTCCCAAAAATATGTCTTCTTTCAGAATGACCTACTATAACATATTTGCATCCGATATCTACAAGCATATCAGGAGAAATTTCTCCGGTAAACGCTCCGCTTTTTTTATAGTAGCAGTTCTGCGCCCCAAGCTTTATTCGATTGTCCGCAATAGAGGCGGCCATATCAAGCAGCGTAAAAGGCGGCATAATTATTACTTCTACGTCTTCATATACAAACTCATTAAGCTTTGCTATCAAATCTTCGGCAGATTTTTTTGTTAGATTCATCTTCCAGTTCGCTGCCACAATGGGCTTACGCATTCTGCTTTTCCTCTAAAACCGCCAATCCCGGCAATTCTTTTCCGCTTATAAGTCTAAGCGCCGCTCCGCCTCCGGTTGAAACAAAACTCATATTTTCGGCTTCCTGCGCCCTGTATATCGCATCTGCCGTGTCGCCGCCTCCCACAACGGTAAGTGCATAGGAATCAGCCACATAGTGAGCAATACTTGAGGTTCCTCGCGAGAACAGATCGTTTTCATATATTCCCATAGGGCCGTTCCACAATATTGTTCTGGCATCTGCAAGTGCCTCTCCAAAAAGTTTTACAGTTGCAGGACCGATATCCACCCCATACCATCCTTTAGGAATCTCTTCTATGGGTACTATCTTTATTGCCGTGCTGTTCGTTATGCTGTCTGCCGCAACTACATCTACCGGCAAGTAAAATCTCTTCTTGCTTGTCTTTAATGCGGATAAAATCTCTTTTACGATCTCTGTAATTTCATCATCGTATTTTATTTCAAGTTCTTTGCCGAGACCGACAATAAACGGAAACGCCATCTTGCCGCCGATAAGAATTTTATCAGAAAGCTCCAGAAGATTTTTAATTGCACCAATTTTGTCTTTTAGCTTTGCTCCTCCCAAAATTGAAACAAACGGACGGATTGGATTATCCAAAACCTTTTTAAAATAGCTTATCTCCTTTTTCAAAAGAAATCCTGCTGCGGCAACGTCCATAATCTTCGGCATTCCGAATATTGATGCATGTCTTCTGTGCGATGTGCCGAAAGCATTGTTAACATAAATCTGAGCGAATCTTGCCAATGATTGCGCAAAGGCAGGATCATTTTGCGTCTCTCCTTTATGAAACCTGAGATTTTCAAGTAAAATAATCTCTCCCGGCTTCATCTTTTTTATCATTTCCTCGACGGCTTCTCCAACACAATCGGGGGCAAGAGTAATGTTGGTGTGAAGCAGCGTTTCAAGTCGTCTGCAGATATTTTTCAGACTGAGGCTTTTATCATATCCGTTCGGTCTTCCAAGATGAGATGCAAGTATAACCTTAGCCCGTTCATCAACAGCATACCTGATTGTCGGAAGCGCTTCTCTTATTCGTCTGTCATCATTTATCTGTCCATCCTGATCAATTGGAACATTAAAATCGCATCTTATAAAAACCGATTTTTCAGCAATAACTATATCGTTTATAGAGAGCATTATTTTATGGAACTTCCCATCTTTTCAATAAGTTCTGCCAGACGTGATGAATATCCCCACTCATTATCATACCATGCAATAATTCTGCCGCTCTTTTTCCCAACCGTTCTGGTAAACTGAGAGTCAAAAATAGCTGAATAAGGATTGCCCACGATATCGCTTGAAACAAGCGGCTCATCCGAGTATTCCAATATGCCTTTCATCTCTCCGGCAGCTGCCCTCCGCATTGCTTCATTTATTTTTTCAGTTGTCAGTTCCTCTATTGCATCAAATGAAAGATCTATTAACGATCCGTCCGGCGTCGGCACTCTTACCGATATTCCGTCAAGCCTGCCCCTGAGTTCGGGAAGCACAATCTCGGTTGCTATTGTTGCGCCGGTTGATGTCGGAATAATATTGATTGCCGCCGAGCGCGCCCTTCTCAAATCAGAGTGCGGAAAATCAAGTATTCTTTGGTCGTTTGTATAGGAATGAACGGTAGTCATAAAGCCCGACTCTATGCCGAAGTTATCTATGAGAACTTTCATTACAGGAGCCAGACAGTTCGTGGTGCATGATGCGTTTGACAATATTTTTTCGTTTTCTATAAGCTCTCTGCTGTCGTTCACACCCAATACCACCGTTGCAACGGCGCCGCCCTTTGCCGGTGCGCTGAGAGCTACCTTTTTTGCTCCCGCCTCAAGATGCTTTGAAGCGAGATCTTTTGTTCTAAAAAATCCGGTTGACTCCACAACAACATCAATTTTCAGGCTTTTCCATGGCAATTCAGCCGGATCTCTTTCTTTAAAGATTTTTATTCTGTTTTGACCAACTGCAAGAGTATCTTTATCTGCTCTTACTTCCTTATCAAATATGCCATGAACTGAATCATATTTTAAAAGATGAGCCAATGTGTTTGGATCTGTAAGATCGTTGATTGCCACAACATTTATCTTTTCATTGGCACTCATTGCACGATATGTCATTCTTCCTATTCTTCCAAAACCGTTAATTGCAACATTAATCTTGCTCATCTATCCTCCTCATGTTCCGGCTACCGCAAAAAAGTAGACAGTGTCAGTATATTGTTTTAATGTTTTGGCTGCTTCGCCGATTGTTGAACCTGTTGTAAAAACATCATCTATCAGTAATATCTTTTTGTCTCGAATCCTTTTTGAAGCCGAAAAACTGCCTTTTACATTTCTTTTTCTTCTGCCGGCGTCAACTGCCGTCTGGCTCTCTGTAAATTTCGTTTTCTTGAGCGCATGACAAACAGGCAGTTTTACCCATTTTGCAATTCTTTGAGCAACAATGAGCGATTGATTAAATCCCCTAAGATATGCGTGTTCCATTGTAAGCGGAATAGGAACTAAAAGATCCGGATTGAATTCGTCAACAGCTTTTGAGATTTGATCTTTGTAGATATCCAAAATTCTGATCTGATAACTCATTTTTCCATATTTAATATTATGAATCCACGATTTTACAGCATCCGTGTATTTAAAGAAGACAATTCCACCGTCGTATACAGGCTTCTCGGTAAAGCAGTGCTGACAAATATAGTCGGCATCAGTCTCTGGAAGCGCCCTTCCGCATTTAATGCATCTTGTGACAGGGATAACAAACTTCTTTTTGCAGTCTTCACACAACATCACGGCTTTTACCCCGCATATATAACATTTTTCCGGAAAAAAGACAGATAAAATCTGCGAACCGATATTATGCCTTGTTTGCATGTCTGCTTCTGCATTCCATACAAAATTTCGCCGTAGGCATAATTTCAAGTCTGCTCTCATCGATCTTCTTTTCGCATTCAATGCAGATGCCGTAGCTTCCCTCATGCATTCTGTTCAAGGCATTTTTAATTGCACGAATCTCCTGGTTCTTCCTTTCGTATTCAATGCCTGATATCAATGTGGATTCGGTAGATGTTGCTTTGTCAATTATCTCTTTGTGTCTTACTTTTTTAAGTGAAGATTCAACCATCTTCAGTTCTTCGTACAACGATTGCAAACGGTTTTTTAAAATTATTGCGTTTTTCTTCTCTATGTCCATAAATCTCACCCCGCCGTGCTTTAATTTTTGTACCTTATGATCTTTCCAAAGCTCTTCCAACGAGTAGCGCTCCCTTCCGTCTTTCGTAAAAATATCAACCATTATACCGCCAAGATCAAGCAGTATCCAGTCGGAATCTTTATCTCCTTCAACTTTAATATTTTTTATATTTAATTTTTTGCACTCATAAATCACTTTATCGGCAAGGCTTTCCGAATGTCTTTTGCTTTGACTTGTTACAATTATACTGTAATCAAAAAGTGATTTTTCGGGAGACATTTTTATGGTTATGATCTCTTCACCTTTGCTATCGTCTAAAACTTTTTCTATTCTCTCTATTATCAATTCATCGCTATTCATCTGTAAAGTCCCTCTTGTTCAATATAACGTTTAACTGCCTCCGGAAGCAGATAGTCGACCATTTTCTCATGTTCAATCATCATTCTAATTTCCGATGATGAGATATCAAGCGTTCGCATACTAATTCTTTCACAATTTTCTTCTACATCAGTCGACTGAAAGCTTGTGTTTCTTTCCACAACAACAAAACGTGCAAGCTCAAGGCAAAGATTCCAATTTTTCCATGTCCGTATATTTATAAATTCATCCAGTCCGACAAGATAAAAAAGAGTAGATCCGGGGTATTTCTTTTTGTAATGCTTGAGACTATTCACCGTATAAGAGATCTCTCTGTTTTTTATCTCATAATCATCAATTTCTGCAAATTTCAGTGTCTTAAACGCCAATTGAGTCATATGAAATCTATCCTCTGCCGAAGCAGCAACCTTTTTATGGGCAGGGATTCCGGCCGGAACCACGATAAGTCTGTCAAGATTGACCTGCTCATAAAATTCTATTGCAGCTCTTATATGAGCTATATGAATCGGATCAAACCTTCCACCTAATATCCCTATCTTCAATCTCTTATCTGACCATTTCCTATAATAATATATTTATATATAGTAAGCTCTTCTATTCCCATCGGTCCCCTTGCGTGCAGACGGTTGGTTGATATGCCTATCTCTGCTCCCATACCGAATTGCCCTCCATCAGTAAATCGCGTCGATGCGTTTACATAAACCGCAGCGGAATCTATTTCGTCTGCAAACTTCATTGCATTAGAAAAATTATCGGTAACTATGGCATCTGAATGGTGAGAACCGTATTGATTTATATGATTTATCGCCTCATCAACACTATCAACAATTTTTATTGAAAGCGTTAAATCAAGGTATTCAGTCCGCCAGTCATTTTCATCGGCAGGCTCAACATCTATTATCTGAGCCGTCTTTTCACAGCCTAAAAGGGTAACATCAGCAGAAATCAGTTCTCTTGCCGTTTCCGGCAAAAAGTTCTCTGCAATATCCGAATTTACAAGAAGGGTTTCGACGGCATTACACACACCCGGTTTTTCTACCTTTGCGTTGTAAACTATCTTTCTTGCCATTGACAAACTTGCCTGATTGTCAACATAAATATGACATAAGCCTTTATCATGTTTTATGACCGGTATTTTGCTATTTTCAGATACATATTTTATCAGCGAACCTCCGCCTCTCGGTATAACCAGATCAATTAAGTCATCCATTTCAAGAAGCGATGCTGTTGCCTTTCTATCTGTTGTGTCCACAAAATATACTGCATTCTCATCTATTTCCGCAATTCGCAACGCTTCTTTAAGCAGATTGTAAAGTATTCTATTCGTGTTAATTGATTCTTTTCCGCCTTTTAAAATTACTCCGTTGCCCGCTTTAAGACACAAACCGGCGGCATCTATGGTAACATTCGGGCGTGATTCATAAATAATCAGTATAAGTCCGATCGGAACCTGCTTTTTCAGCAGAAGCAGCCCATTTGGAAGTTTTTTGCCGGAGCTGATTTTACCTACAGGATCTTCAATCTTTCTTATCATATTAACAGATTCAATAATTTCTGAAATTCTCTCATTATTAATCGTAAGTCTGTCAATTTTTGCACTGCTTAATCTCTTTCTGTTGTTTTCTATATCTATGTTATTCTCGTGTATGATTTTTTCTCTGTTTTTATCAAGGAGTCTTTCGAGATTTTCCAAAAAACGGTTTTTTACACTGCTGCCTGCCAAAGAGATCTTTCTTGATGCACTCTTTGAAGCGTTAACCGCCTCATTTATATTTGTCATTACTCCTCCTACAGAAATGCTACGTTTTCTCTTCTTATAATCTCATCTCCGTAACTATAACCTAAAATTTTGGATATCGTGGCACTGTTTTTTCCAATGATTTTCATTGCCTCATCGTAGTTATAGTTTATTATGCCCTTTCCAATCGGCCTGTTATCTATGATTATATCAACAATGTCGCCTCTTTGAAAGCCGCCTTCTATTTTCCTGATACCTGCCGGAAGGAGAGACTTACCTGAATTTATAGCATCATATGCGCCACGGTCAATAGATACCCTGCCCTGTGAAACACCATCATAAAGAAGCCAATATTTCTTTGCCTGAAGAGGCGTTCTTGATGGCAGAACAGTTGTTCCGGAATGTCTTTCCGACACTATATCCAGAATTATTCCATTTCTTTTTCCATTTGCAACAATAGATTTAATTCCGCTCAAAGAAGCACGCTTTATTGCATCAATTTTGCTTTTCATTCCTCCGGTACCATAACACGAGATATGTTCTGTTGTTTTAATACTCAAATTCTCAATATCGCTTATATTTTTTATTATTCTGGCATCGGGATTGATTTTCGGATCATCATCATATATTCCGTCAATATCTGAAAGTATAATCAGCAGATCAGCTTCTATAAGATTTGCAACCAAGCTTGAAAGGTTATCATTGTCACCAAAACAAAGTTCATAGACAACTACAGTATCATTCTCGTTGATAACAGGAACAACCTTCATCTTTATTAAATTTAAAAGGGTATTTTTTGCGTTCAGGTAGCGTCTTCTGTTTGCCAAATCATCCCTGCTCAAAAGCACTTGGGCGATCCTTGTTCCGTCTTTGCTGAACAGCTTTTGATAAAGTGAAATAAGATACGGCTGACCAACTGCCGATAACGCTTGCTGACGAATAATATTTCCCTGTTGCTTTTCAACATTCAAGACGGCTGTTCCGGCAGCAATCGCACCTGAGGAAACAAGCAGAACATCATCTGTTTTTTCCAGAACACTTATCTGATCGGTAATGTTTTTTAACCGGCGAGTCTCTATTTTTCCGTCTTTATCCAGCAAAACCGAACTGCCGATTTTTACTACTATTCTCACTTTATATCAAGCCGGCAATAAACTCCAAAAGTCTATCGATATTGATTGCTTTAAGAGCAGAAATATAAAAAACGGGAAAATCAAAATACTGTTCACGCTTCCCTATGAGGTCAACCTTATTTATAGCAATCACTTTAGGTTTTTCAGACACTCCCTTTCCGTATTTTTTCAGCTCATTTATTAAAACAGCATATTGCTTTATCGGATCATCTGTTCCGTCAAGCATAATAAGCAATATTTTGGATCTTTCTATATGCGATAAAAATCGCAGGCCCAATCCTCTTCCGCTGTTTGCCCCCTCAACAATTCCCGGTATATCGACAAACAATATTTCTTTATCGCCATATTCCGCCATTCCAAGATGCGGATTAATAGTGGTAAAGTGATAGTCTGCTATTTCCGGTTTTGCGTCACTGATTTTGCTTATGAATGTTGATTTGCCTACATTCGGAAAACCAACTATACCTACATCGCCAAGCGTTTTGATCATCAGCTTTATCGTTTTTGTCTGACCGGGTAACCCTTCCTGATATTTTACAGGTCTTTGTCTTGTGGATGTTGCAAAACTTGAATTACCAAGACCGCCTTTACCGCCTTTGCAAATAACAAGACTGCCGCATTTAAACATATCAGCTATCAGATTATTCTGCTCGTCAAATATAAGAGTCCATGGAGGAACCGGCAGCACGAGATCCTCTCCTCCTTTACCTGTCCGATTCTTTGATTGTCCCGGATGTCCGTCTTGAGCTTTGAGAAATTTTTTTGACCTGAATGATCGGAGCAGATGGGTATTGGTATCCGCCTTGATAATTACAGCACCTCCGTCCCCTCCTTTGCCGCCGTCAGGTCCACCTCTAGGAATATATTTTTCACGTCTAAAACTTACAGCACCTCTGCCGCCTTTGCCTGAGGATACCGTTATTGTGACATGATCTATAAAAGAAAACTCCAATGACTATGTAAAACTATGAGCATTCAAAAAGCATTCTCTGAATTTATGCAACCTGATAAACGGAGACTCGTTTTTTATATCCCTTATGCTCAAACTTAATTTTCCCTGTAATTTTAGCAAAAAGCGTATCATCCTTGCCGCGGCCAACATTGATTCCGGGCGTGAAAGGAGTGCCTCTTTGTCTAATCAAAATCGATCCTGCGGTAACTAACTGCCCGTCACCAACTTTTACACCAAGTCTTCTACCCGCGCTGTCTCTTCCGTTGCGACTGCTGCCCATTCCTTTTTTATGAGCCATATTATTCTCCTCTGCTAATCTTAGTTATGATCAATTCTGTTAAATTCTGTCTGTGACCCTGCTTTCGTTTGTATCCTTTTCTTCTTTTCTTTTTAAAAACAGTGATCTTTTTGTCTTTCAACTGAGATTGTATCTCTGCTTCCACAGTCACATCTTTGCCATCCTCTGAGAGCAGATTATCAAAAACTACCTTGCTTCCGGCCTCGCCGTCAATCTTCTCTATTCTTATGACCTGCTGCGGCTTTACAAGATACTGCCTGCTTCCACTTTCTATAACTGCATAATTATCCATAAGTTCACCTCTAAATCTTTTTATAAGAAATGTCATTTTAAGTATATCTGAGAGATTTGTCAAATATTATTTTTATTAGCATTCAAACAGCTGACTTCCAGCTGACTTTTTAAGAATTTTTCACCGATAGTCAATCAAAAAGAGGTCATTTCAAGTGCTGAAAATTATCTTTTTATATCTTTTTTAGATATTTGCCTGCTATCCTCACCTCTTTTTTTGAACCGATATAGATTGGGGATCTTTGACTGAAATCAGATGGTTCTATATCAAGTATTCTCATAGTACCGTTTGAAGCAGCTCCTCCCGCCTGTTCCATAATAAACGCCATAGGAAACAGTTCAAACAGCAGTCTCAGTTTTCCGCTTTCTTCATCTTTCAGAGCCGGATATGTAAAAACTCCTCCTTTTTTTGCTATCAGATGATTGACATCTGCGGCAAATGCTCCGCTGTATCTCAACTTATAGCCGTTGTCTTCAAGATAATGTATAAACATAGCATGTTTGGAAGTCCATTTCTGTTTTAATCCCCCCGGAGCATAGGTATTGCCGAATCCGTTGAGAGTAATATATTCCTCCTGCAGGATATATTCATATGCATCATTCAGTACAAAAAGATGAGTGCCGTTTCCAACTGTATATATAAGTGCAGCCCTCGGACCATACAGAAAATATAAGGCCGCAACCTGATTTTTGCCCGGCTGGAGTATCTGTTTTCCCGGCATTACCGATATTATAGTTCCTATTGAAAGATTTGCATCAATTAAAGATGAACCGTCTAATGGGTCGTAGCATACCGAATAAGGACCCATGGAATTTTTATGCGATGAGGTAACGCCATTCATTTCTTCGGATATCATATATGATACTAATCCGGTATGGTCAAGTCTCTCCTTGATAATTTTATCTGCAAGCACATCAAGAGTAAGCTGATATTCTCCGTAAAGATTGCTTGTGCCGGCATATCCCATTTCACCGGTCTTGATAGCATGAGCAATATATTTTGAAGCCTCAGAGAGCTCTAAAATCAATTGCTGCAGCTTCCTGTCCGTGCCTGATTCTCTTAGATGTCTCATTAAATATATCAGCTTTGCCATTATGTCTCCTCAAACAACTATATCTATTCGGTTATTCTTCTTTTTCTTTTCCTGCTTTCTCTCTTTATTGCCGCTGTTAGATATCTCAACAACTCTGTCTGTTTCATTAACACTGCTTAATCTTTTTTTCAATTCTTTTTTCTCTATTTTTTTTTTGAAAAATCCGATGCAATCTCCTGACCGGCATAAGCTGCCTGCTGTATTCTCTCCTGTCCTGAAATTTTTTCTATTACATTTTGCAGATCAATAGGTCTTATCCCATTTTTACCTCAAAAATTTTCCCATCCATTTCCATCCGATATCAACCGTTATCGAAGTTTTCTCTTCAATCTCCCTTTCATTAAAATTACACCCGCTATTTTTAGGCATATCGCTGTCTAAAATAGCAAAAGGTACGGTCTGTTTGCTGTGCGTCCTCTGTTTTATGGGTGTGGCATGGTCCGGAAGTACGGCTACACGCCATTTTCCAAAAGATGGAAGCTCATTCATAACCGGTTCGACAATCAAATGATCAAAGTTTTCAATAGCCTGAACCTTTTCATTAACATTGCCCGAATGACCCGCCTCGTCCGCAGCTTCATAGTGGAGAAACAAGAAGTCATTTTTCTGGAGCAGCGAAAGCGCACTTTTTACTTTATTTTCATAGTTTGTGTTTAGAACACCCGTCGCGCCCTCTATTTTGGGAGCATAAAGACCGGCAAGTTTTCCTATTCCTCTGACAAGATCCACTGCACTGACAACAGATCCGCCAACCCCGTTTCTTTTTTTAAAATTTTCAAGCTGAGGCTTTGTGCCTCCGCCCCATATCCAAATATCCGTTATATCGGAATTGCCCATCTCTTTGATAATTCGGTGAGCTTTGTGCATAATTTCCTTAAGCATATCTGCGCCGTCACCCTGAGGCATAAACGGACTGTATCGCTTGTTGCTGATATCATGAGGCGGCGTGCAATGCGCCAATTTTCCATTATGCCATATAATAATATTGCGATAACTGGTTCCATGATAAAATTCTACTCCAGGTATGTCCAGTTCGTTTTTAAGCCGCTCTGCAACAATTTTTGCAGCCGTATCATCGATATGACAAGCTGAATAGTCAAGCATCCTTTTGCCGTCCATCTTCGTAAAGTTACATCTGTATGCCACATCATTGGAACCAAGCTGTATTCCAATGCCGGCAGCCTCAAGCGGTGCCCGTCCCGTGTAGAATTGTCTTGTATCATAACCGAGAATTGTAAGATTTGCGACGTCAGAACCGGGCTCGAACCCTTTTGCAACAGTTTTGAGCATTCCGACTTCGCCATGTAATGCAATCTTGTCTATGGCTGGCGTTTTGGCACATTCAAGCGGAGTCAGTCCGTCCAGTTCTTTCATAGGCAGGTCTGCCATGCCGTCACCAAGAAACAAAACATATTTCATTAATTTATACACCTCACTGTAGCTTAGCCGCAAAACCCTAAACGCTCATTGATTATTCTGGAATATAAGCTTTATTATATTGTAATCTAAACATATAAAATTACAATAGGATACGTAAGATAAGTTTAAGAGATCATGCATAATAAACATATTCGCGATCTTTTATGAGGTTTTCTGCAGAACAACTTTATTAATTCCAAATATTTTAGATTGAGAATCCAAATTCGTCTCATCAAGACTTAGATTGCACAAGATTCCGGAACTCAATACGATCTTTGAAGATCAGCGGAAACGATTTTAATTAAAATCCAAACTTCCCGACCACAAAAACAACGGTAATTCTGTCAGAATCGTTTTGCCCCTCTATTATGACCCAATCGTTACAAAATCGTTCCGGATATCTGCAATGTGCATCATCACATATTCCCGTTTTGCCGCAGGGAGCGTTTCCATTGAAACGAATCACATTCTGAGGTGCTGCGACATTGTGAATCCTATCTATCGCCTCCGATAAATTGTTGACAATTTTGTTCGTGCCTATCTCTAAAATTACCTTTCGCGGACCGAAAAGCATGCCTGCTGCACGATTGCCGACGCCGTCACAGCTGACGATCTGTCCGGACAATGTAACTGCATTCGCGCTTGAGATAAAGATATCGCTTGTTAGTGAGTCAAGTCTCATTTTATCAACTTCCTCTTTTGTTATTCCTTCTTTGTAGCGATCCAGCAAATTGATGGGAAGCGTGCGCAGTTTATCTATAAGTTTTGTTTCAATTATAGTCGTAGAACCTCCGAGACCGACAGTTACTCCCTTTTTGATTGCATCTGCAATAAATTCATTCGCCTCCTCGCTATTCTCAAAATATACACCGTTAATACCGCGCAGTTTAAGATTTCGGATTACCGTTTCCGCTCTCTTTTTCCATATCGTTTTCTCAGGCATAACTTCTCTCCTCCTATTGACTTATTTGATGTGTATAATATCATTCATTTTAATGCAAAGCCACAATTTCTTGAATAAAAAACTGTTTAGGTTGCTAATTATTACTCTTTTTTTTGTTTTAATTCTGACGGGCTTTGCCAGCATAATTTATGATATAGCCTCTGTCGACAAACTTAATAATCCCTCCATCATTCAGCACAACAACGACCTTCTCGGTAAACAGCAGTTGTACATCAATTATTTTATCAATAATGGCAGCAAGGAAACAAAACTGGCGAAATCAATCCGCTTGTTAAAAAATCGTATAAGCAATATGCAGCTCAAAAGAAGCTTTGGCTCGCTTGAAGATGCACTCTGGGAGATCAAACTGCTGCGTAAAAGTTATGATGATGTAGCCAAAATACTGCGCAATAATATCAATAAATACATAAAAAACAGCAATCGGATTGCATTTAATGTTATTAAAAATTATCGCGGTTTTGCAACAAATCACGGTTTTGTGACGGATAGAAAAATAAATAATATAAAAGGCGCCATAGCTGCGGAAGATATTCCCGCCGAAAAGAAGCGCTTTCTACTCAATGTTGTTAAAAATATGAAGCAAATTTCCAATGCTTCACGATCGGTTATCGGGCGGACTGAAGCCTTAGAAAACAGGATTTTTCGGCAGTTCAATACCCTGTCATCCATAGGTTATAAGAAGAAGATTCACAAGACAAATATTGTTCTTGTTAAAATAGTTTTACTGTCTGTTTTGTTATTTGCGTTGTTTGTTATTGTTATATTTGCTTTCAAAATGTTTCGTAAAAGAGAAAAAGATAATATTATGCAGACGTTGGATCTTGCTGCGGTTTTATCAAAAAGCGGTATATCTATTCTGAATAAAGCACTCAGGGCAATGTGTGACGTAATTAATGCAGACGCGATTTGCATAGCAAAACTAAATAATCAGGGATTTTTGGTATACAAAGATTACTATGCAAAGAAGCCATATCGATTCATCAATCCATCGGATAGAAAGTATTGGGTTGCTGTAGACCAATATGCTGCGGGTCGGGCAAAAGTTGCGAGAAAGGCTATAATAATCAGCCATTATGAAAAATATCCCCAAGCACATTCAGAATGGAAGAGAGCGGGCGTACGTGAGTTTATGGGAATGCCGCTTTACGATGAATTGGGAAACTATTTCGGTCAATTTTCCGCTATTCGTTTTGTAAATTATCGGTTTGCAAAAGAAGATTTAAAAAAATTTGAACTTTTCGGTCAAATTGTAATAAATCTCTATGAGAAAGATAAGGGCATAAAAAGACTGCAGGATTTTAAAGAAAGAATAAGAAAACTGGCTGCAGATATATGCAGAAGCGGGAGAGTGAGCAATAGAGAAGCTGCAATGCAGCTGATTCTTAACAGGGCAGAGGCTGCACTTGGTGCAGATACCATGTTTTTTTATGATAAAGCCAATGACCTGCTTCATATCAGTAATCTGAATCATCCGATTGATTTAGATAGTTTAGGAAAAACTATTGATACGGCAGGATATGCCGCACTTTTTATTAATATGAAAAAAAAGGAGATTAGAGAGTGCGAACCGTTTACATTTAAAGAAAAGAATCTGCTTCTGCTTGCAGAATCACTGAAAACCGAAGAAAGATGCTACGGTACATTGGGTTCTTTTTATAAAAACTCCGAAGATCTTGAAATAAAAGCACTGTCCCTTAGGATCGTTACACAGAATGTTTTGCTTGAGCTGATTAATTATGACATAATAAAAGCCAATGAATCGCTTCTTAGTTCGATAGACACTCAATTGACAAAGCTTTTGATATCATCAATGGAAATACGCGATTCATATACGCGGGGCCATAGCGAAAGGGTCGCATTATACTCGGAATTCTTGGGCAGAATCTGCGGTTTAGGTACATCGGAGATTGATGCACTTAAAACGGCTGCCCTATTTCATGATATTGGAAAAATGGGAATACCTGACATGATATTGCTCAAACCCGAAAAGCTGACACGGGAAGAGTATCGTATAATACAACTTCATCCTGTTATTTCAGCAAACCTTATTAAGCCTGCGAGACATTTTGAATCTTTGGTCCCAATTATCAGAGGCCATCATGAAAGATGGGATGGCAACGGTTATCCCGATGGACTCAAAGGTGCCGATATTCCGTATCTGGCACGCATAATTTCGGTTGCCGATGTAATGGATGCTGTTTTGACAACAAGGCCTTACCGCGGCTCTTTTAGCGACGAACAAACGCGGCAATTGATTATGCGGGGACAGGGAAAACAGTTCGATCCTGAAATAGCGGCCGTTGCAATAGACCATTTCGATGAATTAAAAAGGTATGCGGAAAGGTATGAAAATTCATATTCAAAAGTACGGGTTACATATCCCGAACTTGACATATGGCGTGATATTTATTTTTATATCGATTACAGAACAGGATTGCTCAGGCCGGAAGGTTTTCAAAGCGGAGTAGCTGTTTTTAAGAAGGAAAATCGTCCGTTTAGACTATTTTTAATTGATCTAATGAATCTCGGGAAAATAAACAGGGAAAAAGGTGTCGCAGCAGGCGATAAAGTAATAAAAAACATGGTTGACAGTCTGGACGAGATACAGACAAAATACGGATTCAGAAATCTTGCAAGACACGGAGGTGATTCATTTGCCTTCATTATACTCAAAGAAGACATAGAAGAAGACAGCATCGAAAAAATCAGCGCTGAAATAACAGAAACACTCAAAAAAACAAAGATAAAATTTCATTTGGCAAGCTCAGATTTTCCGGAAAATCAACACCCGCTGTATGATACCGAAAAGAAAATGAGGAAAATGAGGAGCGCGGGGAAAAAGTCGGCATAACATCTGCTTTATAATAGTCTTCTATATATTGCAGGCTTACTGAAGTTCTGTTCAATCGGGCCGCCTGAAAAAGTGCTTTTACTTAGCTTATAGATCTACCTTATGAGACCGCTGCGCAATAAACAAATTCGCAGCTGTTTATTGCGCAGCGGTCTCATTATCGTAAAATATTCAATTTTGCTGATGCACAATTTCACTGGTCTTTGAGAAAAAAATGATAAATTACCCTCACCTTTTTTGCCGTATTAGTTTTTATGCAGCTGAGGCTGGAAAGTTGACAGTTAAAGACTTTTTAATGGCATGCCATAACTGAGGTTACGGCAACTAAATTCACAATATCGCTGCTTGAACAGCCTCTCGAAAGATCATTGAACGGCTTTTTTATACCTAGAAAAAGCGGCCCGATAGCTTTCATTTTGCCTATTCTCTCAGCCAGTTTATACCCTATATTCCCACTGTTTAAATCGGGAAATATCAAAATATTTGCATTTCCGGCTACGCTGCTTTCGGGATATTTCTTTTTTGCAATATTAGGAACTATGGCCGCATCAAGCTGCATCTCTCCATCCACAGTAAATTTGCTTGTTTTGAGAAACTTCAGCGCATCTCTGATGCGGTCAACCTCTTCTCCTTTGGCGCTCAAATTTGTTGAGTAAGAAAGCAGAGCCGCAATTGGGTCAATACCTATTGATTTTGCCAGATCAGCTGCATCGCTCGTGATGCAAGCCAACTGGTAAGATGTCGGCCTTGGTACAACTGCACAGTCGGAAAATATAAATACCCCCTCACAACCTATCTTTTTATCCTCCGAAATCATCAAAAATGCTCCGCTCATAGGGGAATTTTTAACTGTTCCGACAATTTTCAAAGCCGCTCTTGCCATATCCGCAGTGGGGCAGTCGGCTCCGCCTACCGCTCCGGCCGCATATCCGGTTTCAACAAGCATTGCAGCTATATAAGCAGAATTTTCTGAATAGTAATGAGGATTTCTAATGCGATTTTTATATTTCTCGATAAACTGCTCTTTTAATTTGTCTGTATCGACAATTTCGCATTGCATAAGATCCTTGCTTGAAAACTCATTTTCTATCACAGCTCTTTTTCCAACTAAAACAGGAATGGCTATTTTTTTTTCTATTATTGTATGCACGGCCAGGGTAACTCGTTTATCGCCATCTACGAGAGCTATTTTATTGTGCAGATTTTGAGCCCTAATCTCCAATTTTTTTAATATTGTATTGCCGTTTGACATTTTATTTTTTCCTCTTTTCAAAGCAGTATCTAAAATGTTTGATATTCATATAAATTTTGAGTTCGTTACAATTTTTATCATCCAATTTCAGAATGTGAAAGTGCAGTTATTAAATTGAAAATTTCCATCCGCAGTGAAAATTACGCTCAATTTTGTCCGGAGGGCATGCAATGCATTCAGTTTTAATCCTTTTATCTATTGTTTCAGCAAACTTGCCGTATTCGACAACGCCTACCGGTTTACAGGGAAAATAATCCATCTGTTTTCTTTCCCTCGCGGCCTGAACTCTGCAAGTTGTCATCTTTAGTATAAGAGAACTATTCTCCCATAAAATCTCCTGGTCGTTGATTCTTCTGTACATTCTGAATGCCAGAGCTTTTTCCAATCCGTCAAGCCCGCTTTCTTTGGGTAATCCAAGGCGTTTCATAATTCTTTTTGCCTCTATTACAGTAAAATAACTCCATGCCTCTTTGTCAAGTTCTATGGCCTTTTCAATTCCGAAATGACGCTCAACGGCCTGAAACCAAAGTCCGTCGTGAGCCAGCCAATTCTTTGCCTCATCCTCAACAATTCCTATTAGTTCATCTTTTGAAAGTGAGCTAAGCTCGGGATATTTCATTTCGCCTCCTGCCATTCTAATATTGTAGCTATCATTATATTTTACATAAATTGCAGAAAGAAAGCAACTCTGCTGAATCGAAGAATTAGCTGAATGCAGCTATTATCAAACCACCCAAAGAACAGACAAGCAAAACATAATGAGACAGCTGCACAGTAAACGCTTTTGCAGAAGCCGAATAAATAACAAAATTCAGAAATTAAAATTTGAAGGTACTAACCGGTTAGTTAAGGGCACTTCTGCTGATCCGTAAACTATCATCCATCTTGAGTCTCAAATTTGTCTCCTCTGCATTGCAAATTTTGGCAATAGCTCTGTTATTACCTGCAATTTGCGTCTTGATGAGACCTGTCTGCGTGCGACCGTACAGACAGGCGAATTTGGACTCTCAATCCAAAACGCTTAGAATTAACAAAAGTGTCCTGTAGAATTTTATTTCCTGAAGATTGCCCTTTATTTGACTTCCCTGCGGGCTTTATGTGGTTTCCCATATACTTGCGTTTTGCTTCTTTGAATTAACCGGTTAATCCTGCAGAAGTTTGCCTTGCCTGTGAAAAAGCTGATATTGCTGTGAAGGTGCTTACTGTGCAGCGGTCTCATTATTTGACTGCGCTGGAACTTTAACGCCGCAACTGCAACTACGGCGGCAAGAACATGGTCTTATATCTAACGCATTCTTGTATCGCCGAGACTGCGTTTGGTACCTAAAAAATAATAGCAATATAAGGAATCCGTCATTACATCTATTAATGGCCGATCTCTTAATATTTAATCTTTATCAGTTGCAATTTTTTAATAGTCTTATACGATATGGTTTAGATGTCTCTATAATATCAGGAGGAAAAATGGAAGAAATTATCAGTGAAGTAGAACTGATGAAAAAACGGATTGATAAGCTTGGGAGGTTGCTTTGACATTGATTTTTTCAAAAAACAAATAAAACAGATAGATGAAAAATTAAGCAATCAAGACAACTGGAAAAATATGGAGTTTATGAAATCTGCGTCGAAACAGAAAGGCGATCTTGTCTTTAAACTTGGACTTTTCAACAAAGTCGCCGGCAGCCTTAATACGCTTGATGAGTTTATCAAACTCGGAGACAGCAGTCTCTATTCCGAAATCAAGGAATTGTCTGCAAAAACAAAGACGGAGATCGACAACGCAGTAAAAATATTGAAATTTACCGATAAAATGGATATTTCCAATGCCATTATTACCATACGTCCTGGCGCGGGAGGAACTGAGGCTTGCGATTGGGCTCAGATGCTTCTGGGGATGTATATTGGAGCAGCGGAAAAACATGGATACAAGGTTGAGATAACCGATAAAGAAGCCGGAGCTGAAGCAGGCATAAAGGCGGCAACATTTATTATAAAAGGCAGATATGCTTACGGACGCTTAAAAACCGAAAGCGGGATACACAGATTGGTAAGAATCTCACCGTTTGACTCCTCTAAAAGAAGGCATACATCGTTTGCTTCGGTTGTCGTTATTCCTGAAGTAACCGATGAAGTTGATACTCATATTGATAAAAAAGATCTCAAGATAGATACATATCGATCAAGCGGAGCGGGAGGCCAGCATGTCAACAAAACGGATTCGGCGGTTAGAATAACTCATCTGCCGACAGGCATTGTAGTAACATGTCAAAATGAACGCTCGCAGTTCAAGAATAAAACAACTGCGCTTACGATATTAAGATCTAAACTTTATGAACGGGAAAAGAAAAAGAGAAAAGAAAAAGAAGCCGGAATAGTTGACAAAAAGGCAAATGAATGGGGAAGCCAGATTAGATCTTATGTACTATTTCCTTACAAGATGGTAAAAGACCACAGAACAGGAATAATAAGTCATAACCCGGAAGCGGTTCTCTCCGGCGATATCGATCAATTTTTGTAGGAGAGGTAATGAGTTTAGAAGAAAGAAAATTAATTGAAGCAACCAAAAGCAGATTAAAAAAGAGAGAAGAGTTCGAGTCAAAAGGAATATCCTGTTACAATAACAATTTTAAGCCTTCTATATCGCTTGGCGATATAGCCGATCAGTATAAAACTGTCGATCCGGAGGATATACCTGATGCTGAATTTGCGATAGCCGGAAGAATAATGTTTAAAAGATCTTTCGGCAAAGCGCTTTTTTATAAACTATCTGATAAAAAAGGAATGCTTCAGGTCTATTGCAAAAAAGACAATCTTAATGAGCAACAATTTTTTATTGCAAAACGTGCAGATGTAGGCGATATATTGGGCATTAAAGGCACCCTCTTTATAACTCATACCGGAGAACTTACACTTAATGCAAACTCGATTACGCTTTTAACAAAATCCCTAAGACCTCTCCCTGAAAAATGGCATGGGCTTAAAGATAAAGAACTTCGCTATAGAAAACGCTATCTTGACCTCATTATGAACGCCGAATCAACTGCTGTTTTCAGAAAGCGGGCAAAAATTATCAAAGCAATTAGAGAGTTTTTGGACAACAACGATTTTGTTGAAGTTGAAACGCCTGTTTTGCAGCCGGTTGCGGGCGGAGCAACTGCAAATCCATTTATAACTCATCATAATGCACTTGATATAGATTTATATCTGCGCATAGCTCCGGAACTTTATCTAAAACGAATAATTGTGGGAGGTCTTGAGAGGATATACGAACTCTCAAAAAATTTCAGGAATGAAGGAATGGATTTAGCTCATAATCCTGAATTTACCATGATAGAGTTTTATTATGCATATCAGGATTATCTCGGTCTTATGAACTTTACGGAACAGCTTATCGGCTATGCGGCAAAGACGATTGATGCAAAATCAATAAGCTTCAGCGGCAATCAGATTGATTTTGCAAAACCATGGAAACGAATAAGCCTCTATGATGCAATTGTCGAAATTGGTGAAATAGACAAAGAAGTCATTAAAAACAAAGACGCCGCTTATGAAAAAGCTGTCCAGCTAGGTAAGCCGGTTTCTCATTCGATGGTTCATGCTAAACTTTTGGAGGAAATATTTGATGTTGCGGTTGAACCCAAACTTATAAACCCTACATTTATAACTGATTTTCCGGTTGCCATTTCACCTCTTGCAAGAAGATCTGAAAAAAACTCCGATTTTGTAGACAGATTTGAGCTTTATATCGGTGGTATGGAAATTGCAAATGCTTTCAGTGAATTATCTGATCCTGTCGATCAGAGAACACGGCTTGAAGAACAGGCCGAAGCAAAAGAGGGTGAAGTTGACTATGATTATATAGAAACACTTGAATGCGGCCTTCCGCCGACAGCCGGAGAGGGCATAGGAATAGATAGACTGGTTATGATATTAACCGGATCCGATTCGATACGAGATGTAATTCTGTTTCCGCAGATGCGTCCAAAAAAATAGGAGGTTAGATATGTTACCAAGTTGGCAGGAACTTATACCGATTCTTTTGCTGGCAGTCGTAATTTTCGGAGCAAAAAAGTTGCCTGAAATAGGCTCCGGTCTCGGAAAGGGTTTGAAGAATTTTAAAAAATCTCTTAAAGACACAGAAAATGATATTGCAATTGAGGAAAGAAGAACGGAAGAAAAAAATACGGAAAATAATAAAAAGAAGGAAGAGGCTTGATAACAGTTCTCAAAACTATACTCGGCAGAGCTGTCTCAAAAATAACAGGACAACAGGCGTCTGATATTCCAATTCAGTCTCCTCCGTCCGGTTTTGGTGATTTCTCAACACCTATTGCATTCAGTCTTGCCAAACAACTAAGACAAAATCCATCGAAAATAGCAGAGAAACTGGCAATGGCTATTGATGATCCTCTTATCAAAACTGCCGACACCGAAGGCGGTTTTGTCAATATCAGGGTATCCGATAGAGAGCTTGAAACATGGCTTGACAGGCAGTTTCTGAGCAGAGAGCTGACAACCTTTGAAAACAAAAATCAAACCGTTCAAGTTGAATTTGTCAGCGCAAATCCAACAGGTCCTCTGCATATAGGTCATGCGAGAGGAGCTGCCGTGGGAGACTCGCTCGCAAAAATTCTTTCAAAATTCGGTTATAGTGTCAAAAAAGAATATTATCTGAACAATAGAGGCAGACAGATGCGCCTTTTGGGCGAATCGGTTAGGGCAGCAATGGATGGCAAAGCTATCCCTGATGATGGCTATAAAGGAAGCTATATCTCCAATGTTGCAGATAAAATTGATCGAACTGATACAGCAGAACAGATATCTGCAAAGGCTTCAGATATAATATTGGAAGGAATAAAAGAAGATCTTGCGGGATTTTCAATATCAATGGATAATTTTTTTAGCGAAAGAGAGCTGATTGATAACGGTAACATATCAAAGCTTTTTGATTTTCTGCAGCAAAAGAGGTTGATTTATGAGGAAAATGGAGCAATATGGTTTAAATCATCGATGTTTGGAGATGACAAAGATAGAGTGTTGAAAAAATCAAATGGAGATTTAACCTATTTTGCTTCCGATATCTATTATCACTACAATAAATTTATTATTAGAAAATTTGATAGGGTAATTGATGTCTGGGGAGCCGATCATCACGGGTATGTAGGCAGAATGAAAGCGGCATGCAGAGCAATCGGTATTGCCCCAGAAAGGCTATCGGTTGTGCTTGTTCAAATAGTCAATCTTCTGCGCGAAGGAGAACCGTTTTCTATGTCAACGAGATCGGGACAATTTGTTACTCTGAAAGAATTGATCGATGAAGTAAATCCGGATGCCGCCAGATTCCTGTTTTTAACAAGAAAAGTGACAAGTCATCTTGATTTTGATGTAGAGATTGCAAAAAAACAAGTATCCGAGAATCCAGTTTTTTATGTTCAATATGCGTATGCAAGAACACGCAGTATATTCAAAAAGGCTCTTGAACAGAAGGTGAAATATAACAATAAAACCCCGCTTCTTGCGGGAGATATCGGAAAACTTGAAAGAACACTGATGATGGAACTTGCCTGCTATAAAGATGCGATTGCCAAATCTGCGTTGCAGCTTGACCCATTCTATCTGTCAAGCTATCTTCTTGATATCGCAAAATTGTTTCATCAATTCTATCATGAAGTTAGAATTTTAGGGGGTGAAAAAAATATGATAAGTTCAAGGTTGCGTTTATGCGATATAACATCATATATTATTGCAGATGGCTTAAAAACATTAGGGATAAGCCACCCTGAGAGGATGTGAGAATGACTAAAGAAAGAAGAACCATTGAAGACAGTCTAAGTGAATTAAAAAAACCAAAAATGATTGATATGAGAATTAGTATCTTAGTTGCCGTACTCACTTTTTTGCTTGGTATCTGGATTGGATTTTTTGCATTTTCATTTGTAAATACATATTTTAATCATAATAAAAATAACAAAACCGTTATCTCTCAGGAAAAGAAGACTGCCGCTTCGCAAAATAAAGAAACGATAGGGCCGAAGATTGTGATTGTGGGCAGCAGCAAGCAGACTGCAGCTGAAACCTCAACACCGGCCGAAACGAGCAGCCCTTCAAACAAAATAATACCCGAACAGAAGACGGTCCCGTTATCTGAGAAAACTACTGCCGCCGAAACCGTCAATCAGCCCGCTGTTGCTGCTGCAAAAAGTAAGCATGCAATCACAAAAAGAAGCAGTACAAAAAGCATCAGAAAAGAAAAAATCAAAAACTGGGCAATCCAGATAGGAAGTTACAGAAACAAGTCTTCCGCTATACGTATGCTTAAAAAAATCGCTTCTAAATCGATGGTAGCTCATATCAGAAAGATTTCCAACAAAAAAGGAGTCTTTTATAGAGTTATTATTAATTTCAAGGGCACCAAAACGAAACTCAATCGTATTGCAAAAAAGATCGAAAACAGTTTTCATATAAAACCGTTCATTTATGATCCAATATCCTGATATCAGTCCTGTAATTTTTCATGCAGGACCGTTTGCAGTAAGATGGTATGGAGTGGCCTATCTGATAGGTTTTTTCGCCTGGTACCTTTACATATCCAGAAAAAGCCGCCGAAAAAGGCTTGGGCTGGAAGCGGAAGGACGAATAGATACGCTCATCACATATACAATCTTAGGCGTAATTTTAGGAGGCAGAATAGGATATATACTTATCTACAACTTGCCTTATTATTTGGCTCATCCGCTAAATATGTTAGCAGTATGGCAAGGCGGAATGTCGTTTCATGGCGGAGCAACCGGTTTAGTAATTGCCGGTCTTTTGTTCTGCAAACGATATCATATTAGTTTTTATAAACTTGCAGATGAAACTGTTGCTATAGCACCGGTAGGATTATTTTTTGGACGTATTGCTAATTTTATTAACGATGAACTCTACGGTAGGGTATCGAATCTGCCATGGGCAATGGTATTTCCCGATGGCGGACCGTTACCTCGACATCCATCAGAATTGTATGAAGCATTCTTAGAGGGCATTGTACTGCTGATAATTATGCAGTTTTCAAAGCATTCTCTGCTGGCAAAAGAAGGTAAACTGATGTGGCTTTTTATCTTATTATACGGGACATTCAGATTCCTGGTTGAATTTACGAGACAGCCGGATCCCCAACTTGGTTTTATAATAGCCGGTCTTTCTATGGGACAGCTTTTAAGTATACCTATGATTGTTGCAGGAGGTTATTTTTTTGTCAGAAAAGATGCTTGACAAAATTATCAACAATACAAAAAGGCAGATAGAATTCGATAAGGCGCAGATTAGCGAATCGGTCTTGAAAAGATCACTCTCCTATGTAAGCCATGAACCAATAAATATATTTAATTTACTTAATAAAACAGGTATCCATATAATCGCGGAGTACAAACGTAAATCGCCGTCATTGGGAAAAATATCCGATGACATGCTCTCGGACGTCATAAAAGATTATGAGATCGGAGGCGCCTCTGCAATATCTGTACTGACCAACGCCGCTTTTGACGGAAAAATAGCAGATATGGAAGAAGCACGACAACTGACTAAACTTCCGATCTTACGGAAAGAATTTATCATTGACGAATACCAGATTTATCAAGCAAGAACATATGGTGCTGATTTTGTGCTTCTAATTGTAAGAATATTATCCGATAAACAACTGAATAATTTTCTGGACTTAATCGACTCACTTGGCATTTCAGCTCTCGTTGAGGTTGAATCACCTAATGATCTCAATAGAGCGCTGAAAGCCGGTGCCACCATTATCGGCGTCAATAATAGAGATTTAAAAAGTTTTGTAATTGACAAAAAGCAAGGAATAGAAATCGCAAAAATTATCCCTTCCGACAGAGCAATTGTAATAGAAAGCGGTATTGCAGCAAGGGCCGATCTTGATCCGTTCCTGGATGCCGGTTTCCATAACTTTCTCATAGGAAGTTCTCTGATGAAGGCGCAAAATAAAATTGACGCTCTCAATAATTTAATTTTGAAAACAAATTGCCGCTAAAATGGTAAAATTGAAAATTTGCGGAATAACAAATCTTAATGACGCACTGTTTTGTTCGGATAATGGGGCAGATGCGCTTGGTTTTGTTCTTTATGAAAAGAGCCCTAGAAATATAAGTATCAAAAAATCTACGGATATTATTAAGCACCTCTCTCCTTTTATTTCTACTGTGGCAGTTTGCGTAAATCCAAGCAATCATTTGGTAAAAATGGTTGAAGATGCCGGATTCAGCGTAATACAGATACACGGCAACAATATTGTCGAAACAAGAATCAAAAAAATAAGGGCTGTTTCTTATAAGATGATATCGGAATGCCCTCTTAATGAGTATGTTTTGATTGACAGTGCTGCTATTGGCGGAACAGGAAAAAGCTTTAACTGGGAATCATTAAAAACTCTCCCTCCCGAAAAGATTATTGTTTCAGGAGGTCTGAATAAACAAAATATCTCCAGTCTTTTCAAAATAGTCAAACCCTATGCAGTGGATCTTTCAAGCTCACTGGAATTATCCCCGGGTATAAAGAACCACTCAAAAATAAAGGAGTTTATCGTTGCTTTTCAGGAAGCAGACAAAAAAATTGTCTGCTGAATAAAATCTTCGGTTTTTTTGACCCTCAATAAACCAGGTTTGCTCATAAAATACCGGCAATAATAGTGCAGCGGCCTCATCATGCGCCTGTCCGCCGCAGGCGGCAGACAGGCAACGCAAGATTGTTGCTTAAAGTTTTTAAAAAAAGATAAAACCTGTTCAGGACTCGAAATGGTTGTTCATTTAATTAATCGGTTTCTATAGGGTGTTTTTTTCTAACGGCATAGTAGAGAATCGGAATAATCAAAAGTGTTAGAAAAGTGGACGCAAACGTCCCGAAAATTAAGCTTACTGCCAATCCGTTGAAAATTGGATCAAACAGAATCACAGATGCAGAAATCATTACTCCAAGAGCGGTAATAATTATCGGTCTCGCTCTAACGCTTACTGCTTCAATCACCGAGGCAGCAAGCGGTTTGCCCAATTCTCTTTGGTTACTTTCGGCAAAATCAACCAGTAAAATCGAATTTCTTAAAATAATCCCCGATAATGCTATGAATCCTATCATACTCGTTGCTGTAAAAAACGATCCGAATATAAGGTGTCCCGGTATTATTCCGATCAAAGTAAGCGGAATTGGACTCATAATTACAACAGGAATACGAAAATCCTTAAACCATCCGACAATAAGAAAATACATGAGCATAATCGCTGCCAGGAATGCAAGTCCTAAATCTTTAAACACTTGAACAGTAATATGCATCTCTCCGCCCCATTTGACGGAAAAATGATTCTCAAAAAACGGAAGATTAAGCCAGTATTCTCCGATCTTTCCATATCTGTTTTTTATATTTAATATCTTATTTTGTATTTTAAGCACACCATAGAAGGGAGCTTCTTCTTTTCCCTGAGTATCTCCAAGAACATAGACAACTCTTTTAAGGTTTTTGTGATAAATGGGCATATAATCCCCGATATTTTCAACCTTGACCAATTCCTTTAGCGGAATGGCAAACCCTTTTCTGTTAACAATATTGGTGTTTAATATCTGTTTAATTGATGTTCTTTGATTTCCGTTGAGCTTCATTATTATCGGAACCGATTCGGTGTCTGCCGTTTTTGCCACAGCTACTTTCAAGCCGGACAGATTCATCCAAATTGCTGAAGCTATCTCTTTTCGGGTAAGTCCGTTAAGCTTTGCTTTATCTTCATCAATAGTCAATCTATATTCCGGATCAGGCTCTCTTTCCTGCCAGCCGACATCGGTTATCATCGGCTCTTCTTTAAATATATTTTTGACTTTTCTTGCAAAACTTATAATCGCAGCCTGGTTAGGCCCATAAATCTCGGCAACAAGAGGAGACATAACGGGCGGACCCGGCGGAATTTCAACAATTGCAGCATACGCTACCCCAAGTTTATCTGCCAGTTTGTGAATAAGCGGTCTTATCCGTTTTGCAATCTGATGGCTGGTTGCAATCCTTTTATGTTTTCCAACCATATCTACCATGATTTCAGCATATACTGGTCCGCGTCTCATATAATAATGTCTGACAAGTCCGTTGAAATTGAATGGAGCTGCTTCCCCCACATAAATTTGGTAGTCTACTACTTCATTCTGTTTTTTAATAATCCGGTGTGCAATACGTCTGGCAACATTTGCGGTTTCTTCAAGAGTCGTCCCGCTTGGCATATTAAGTACTATATCCATCTCGTTTTTGTTGTCATAGGGAAGCATTTTCACAATGACGCTTTTATTGATGATAAGATAAGCTGATCCGGCAAGCAGAACTAACACCGAAAGATAGAGCACAACCCTTTTAGTTCTGGACCTAAAAAATCCAAGCGCAAATTTCCTATAGAACTTTTTGAATTTTCTCGAAAAACTGGCTGCTTCAGCCTCCTCTTCCGAGAGCTGCCCCAATCCGGTTTTTCTATGATAAATTATCCATATTGTCCATGGCGCAGCCGTAAACGCAAAAAAGAGCGAGAAAAGCATCGCAACAGAGGCATTTATCGGCATTGGCTTCATATATGGTCCCATAAGCCCGCCGACAAACGCCATTGGCATCAAAGCGGCAAGAACTGTAAATGTCGCCAGAATTGTAGCTCCGCCTACCTCGTCGGTTGCTCCTATGATCGTTTCGGCCAAACTCAGTTTCTTCTCAACCATCCACCTATTTATATTTTCGACAACAACAATCGCACCGTCCACCAATATTCCGATCACAAAAATCAGTGCAAAAAGCGTTACTCGGTTTAATGTAAATCCGTATAGATAGTTGACAAAAAGGGCTGTAGAAAGTGTAACCGGAACAGTTACGAGCACCACAACGGCTTCCCTTATACCCATAAAAACCAGAACCAGAAGAACAACGGCAATTGTGGCAATTATAAGATGCAGTATCAGTTCATTAGATTTTTCCTGAGCCGTTTTACCATAGTTTCTTGTTACGGTGACATGAAGATTGTCCGGTAAAATCGTCCCTCTCATCATTGCTATTTTCTTTTTTATTGCATTTGCCACAAGAACTGCATTTGTACCTTTTCTTTTGGCTATGCTTACTGTCACAGCAGGTTGATCTCTTAAATTGCGATACTTACTCGCCTGCCCAAAACCCATAAATGTATAACTGCTGTGTTCATTGGAAAAATCTTTTATTGCGGCAACATCTTTAAGATAAAGCAGTTTTCCTTTATGAATACCAACCACAATATTACCGAGATCGTTTTTATTTTTTATAAATCTTCCGATTCTCACCATATAGGATTTGTTATTCTCAACAAAATTTGATTTTGTCGAGAAATTTGCAGCTTCAATGAGTCTCTTTATGTAAAATGGAGAAATTTTATTTGCCGAGAGTTTCTTTTCATCAAGATATACCATTAATTTATGTTTTTTTCCGCCTGTTATAAAAACACCCGAAACATTATTTATCTTTTCGGTTTCATGCTTTACAATTGCAGCAAACTTTCTCAGAACAATATCATCATAACCCCTGCCCCACAAAGTGAGCGTAACAATCGGAACATCATTAATCGATTTTTCTCTTATTAAGGGTGGCATCATCGGAAGACCCGGAGGAGCAATATTCATATTAGCCATCATCTTGGTAGTCAGCGATACAAGCGCCTTGGTGGTATTAAAGCCTACTTTAAAGCGAACCGTAACAACACTAACCCCGCTTTCAGATTGAGAATAAATATATTTAACCCCGGGAATATCCCACAATATATTTTCCAGAGGCGTCGTTATTCTTTTTTCCACCTCTTTTGGAGTAGCTCCCGGATAAGGAGTAATGATATCAATCATCGGAACTACGATTTGAGGATCTTCCTCTTTGGGAGTTATGATTGTCGAAAAAACACCTACCGCAAGAGATGCAAGCAGAATAAGCAGGGTAAGTTTTGATTTATAAAAGCTTTTTGCAAGTTTTCCTGCTATTCCCATTACTTTATTACCTCAACGTTTGAACCGTCATGAAGCAGAGTTGTATTTGTTGCTGCTATTTCATCACCCATTGAGAGGCCTGCTTCTATATCTATTTCGTTTCCGTTGCTCCTTCCGATTCTTACAAGCGTTAAAATCGCCTTACCATTTTTAATTTTATATACGTAGTTCAGATCTTCCCAACTAACTAAAGTTTTTTTCGGTATTTCAATGGCTTTATTCAGACTCAAATTTCTTAAAACAACCTTGGCAAATTGTCCGCTTTTTACAAATGCACCTATCGGAAGAGTTGCTTTAACCATAAATGTTCTTGTTGCCGGATCTATTGTAGGAGAAATTTCAACTATTTTTGCCTTATAGCCAGCTGTTCCCGTATACACAAGAATATCTTTGCCAAGCAGCGATCTCGAAAATCGCATTTCGCCAAGACCGAATCTAACCTGATACGGAAGTTCATCAATCACAAGGAGAGCTCTGCCCGGAACAGCCATATTGCCTTCATCTGTCAGTTTTTTTGTTATTATGCCTGAGAACGGCGCCTTTATTGTTGTGTAGGAAAGATTTGCCTTTACTGCTTTTATTTTTGATGTTATAGCCTTGAGATTATCTCTTGCTACGTTGTATCCAAGTTCTATATCTTCAAACTGCTGCCTGCTTATAGCATTTTTGCGATAAAGATTTGAAAATCTATTGTATCTGTTTTTTGCGTTTACCAATGAGTCATATGCAGCTCTTCTTTTTGCCTCAAGTGCTTTGATATTATTTCTCAAGCCTGCAGAATCTATTTCTAAAAGAGGATCGCCTTTTTTTACCCTATCAAGAGGTCTGACATAGATTTTTTTTACTTCTCCCATTATTCGCGTTGAAATGGCAGCGGTTCTGTATGCCATTATCGTTCCGCTCTTTACGAGCAGAGAAATATTTTTATGACCTGCAGAAACAACACGCACAGGAATTCTTTTTACTGTTGCTGCTGCATGAACTTCACCCGGCTCAATTCTTTTGACAAAACTATCCGATATCCATAAAATTGCCAGGCTAAGCGGTATAACCAAAAATAACGTTGCCCTAATCAAACCTTTCATATCAGCACCTTCCTCTATTCTATGTATTATAATAAGTTCAAGAATAGTATAAACTAAACTTTATCTTTTTCAAGGATATTCTTGAGATCGCCCTCATTGGCTCTAAGTGTTCAGAACTGAAAATCCGAATTCATCTTAATAAATTCACGTTCTGCGCATGAAAATACCTTGAGCGACAGCAATAGTTTATGAGATCGCTGTACAATAAACAAATTCACAGCTTTTTATGAGGTTTTCTATAGACAAGGTAAACTTCAGGAAATTGAATTCTACAGGGCGCAAATTGCAGGTAATAACAGAGCTGTCGCCAAAATTTGCAGCGCAGAGGAGACAGATTTGAGACTCAAGATGATCGTTTACGGATTAACAGAACTTGTTATTACCTAACCGGTTGGTATCTCAAATTTTAATTATTATTTTTTTTGACTTCTGTGAATATGCTTATTATGCAGTGGTCTCATTGTCGAGTATGCTCTATAATTGCATAAAGTAAGTACAGCAAGACAAAGGCGTTAAAATCGCCCTCGTCTTGCCTTTGTGACGCGCAACGCGCAACATTCATTTGTAAAAGAACTATTGCTGTGTTTGATAACCTAAAAACTTTTTCCCTTCTTCTGTTATCATATCAGGATTCCATGGAGGATCCCATATCAGCTCTACATTTACATTATCGATTCCGGCCTTTTTCACGATATCCGCTATTTGTCCGGTAAGGCTTGCGTGCAGAGGGCAGCCTCGCGTAGTTAAAGTCATCTTTATATCAACACTATCGTCTGCAACAACATTTACAGAATATATCAAACCTAAATTTACCAGATCCAGTCCAATTTCAGGATCTACAACCTGTTTAAGAAGATCCCAAATCTCTTTTTCCTCTATTGCCATTCTACCTCCTGTTTATACGTTGAACGGTATATTCGGTAATTTTAATAATTTAGAGCTTTTTCTGATTTTGACAATTTTTTTTCGTATAACCTTCAGATGAGATAATATCTCCGAATCATCTTTCAAAATAGAAATAGAAATTATATGCTCTAAAGAGATTATCATGTTTGCCTCAAATCCAAGGTCGGTTATACTTTGATATAGTACATCTTTTTCGTTTTTTATAACCTTATGGCAATTTTCCAGCTCTATCGACCATAGTATGTCATTTTCGAATAGATCCAGAATATCGCTTACCGGATCATCACTTACATTTACAGGTAGAGAAATTTTCCCTATCA